>CANQUY010000037.1 GCA_947627125.1 uncultured Clostridia bacterium | reverse complement strand
CATGACGGACGAGATGAGCTTGATCGCCCTGATCGCGTCGTCGTTGCCGGGAATGACGTAGTCGATGAGGTCGGGATCGCAGTTGGTATCGGTGATCGCGACGATCGGAATGTGGAGTTTGCGCGCTTCGGCCACGGCGATGTCCTCATTGTGGGGATCGACGACGAACATGACGCCGGGGAGCCTGCGCATGTTCTTGATACCGCCGAGGTTTTCCTGCAGTTTGCCCATCTCCTTCTTGAGGCCGAGCACTTCCTTCTTGGGGAGAAGGTCAAACTCGCCGCTCTCTTCCATTCTCTCGAGCTTTTCGAGATAGTCGATACGGGAGCGGATGGTCTTGAAGTTGGTGAGCGTGCCGCCGAGCCAGCGGGAGTTGACATAGAACTGCCCGCAGCGCTCCGCCTCTTCCTTGATGGCGTCCTGCGCCTGCTTCTTGGTGCCCACAAAGAGCACGTCTTTGCCCGCCTTCACCGATTCGACGACAAAGGTGTACGCCGTTTCGATGAGAGCCGCTGTTTTCTCGAGGTCGATGATGTGGATATCGTGACGGGCGGCAAAGATATACTTGCCCATCTTGGGATTCCACTTTCTCGTCTGGTGGCCGAAATGGACGCCCGCTTCGAGAAGCTGTTTCATGGTGATAACTGCCATAATGATCCTCCGTTGTTCCTCCCCGCAGAGCGGCAGTTCCGCTCCTATTCCGCATGAAAGATTTACGGAACACGGCGAGCGGCGCCCTTCGGGTGTGAACTATCTGCTTTTACAGACAGAAAAAAGTATACCATATCTCAACGGATATGGCAAGCGATTTTCAGATGATTTTCGGCCCGCCGTGCGATTTTCGGCGGCCGTAATGAGCTTCTTGGATCAAAAATCGTCGCGTCGAAGGTTGGAGGCGTACAATGCCGCCCCGATGGACACTGCCATGTCCGGTTCGAGCAGGCAGATCTTCCTGTTGAATGCGCTGCGGAGGTACGCCCCGACTTGCGGCATATGGGCGGAACCGCCCGTGAGAACGATCTCATCGGCCTCCTCAATGCTGCGGCCGCAATTCTCGAACAAATGATCCATCAACATGCCGACTTGAGCCAACAAGTGTCCCGTCGCTTCCTCGAATTGCGCCCTCGTGACGGAAATATTTTCATTCTGCCCGCCGTATTTGACCAAGACGGAAGTTTCATCGCGCACGCTGAGCATTCGCTTCGCCCGCTCGATCTTTGGGCCGATATCGGCGCGAAAGGCGGGGTCGCGTAACATGTTGTAGTCATCCTCGCCCGTCAGCTCATAGAACTTTTCGCAGACTATATCCGTCAGGGCTCTGTTCCAATCTTTCCCGCCGAACTGATGATCTCCGACGTAACTGATGATGCGCGGCTCCGTTTTTCCGTTTTTGCGGGAGAATTCTATGAGATAGAGGTCCAATGAGGCGCCGAGATCGCAGAGGACGACCGTTTTTTTCGCTTCGTTCTCGTGAGAGAAATGAGCGTAAGCGAGCATGGCCGCCTCGTATTCGCATATGATCCGCGGCACATACAGCGGTTCCCCGTTTGAAAGACGGACGCTGTTTGCGATCCAAAGCATGGCCGCATGTCCTTCCGCACCGAAATAGGCGGGGCAGGTGAGAACTGCGCATTCGATCTTTTCGTCCGTACAATGCTCGGCGTCCGAAAGGACCTGTTGAAAAATGAAGGAGGCGATCTGCGTCGGCGTGTATTCACCATCGGGAGAGTTGAAGGTATAATCCAGATCCTGCAGATATCGTTTTATGTTTTCGGACAGGAACTCGGGGTGTTCCGCGCCGCTTCGCAGGGCTTCCTCCCCCACCGTCACCCCGTCGCTTCCCAAATAGACGGCGGTGGGCGTTTTTTCTTCTCCCTCAATATTGAAAACGCGATGGAGGTTGCCGTCTTCATCCACATAGCTCGCGCATATATAATTTGTTCCGAAATCTATCCCCAATCTGATCCCCATAAGAATGCCTCCCGTGTTCCGTCACTTTAAAGTTTTACCTGTCTTATGCTTCGGCGCCGCGGCAGAAGCCGCGGCGCCGAAGCTGCATTTTGGACTAACAGAGGACGATCTCAGCCTCCCAGACGTCGCGCGTGCACGAAAGATTCGCCCTGCCCGCATACTGACGGTCCCTGCAATATTCCATGAAGATGGACATGACCTTCTGCTGGTTCTGGTTGAAAGTGCCCTTTTCCGCAATATAGAAGCGGAATTTTGTGCCGCCCTTACGGGTAAAGTATGCCTTGAGGGCGGAAATAGATACCGTGTCGATGCTTTCCCCCACGGCGGCGCCGAAGCCGATATTGTCGTAGCGCGTATCGGTGCAGGCGGGGACGGAGGCGGCGTTCCAGCCGTGGTTCCGCCGCATCGCCGCATCGCTGTTGTTGAAATAAAAATATTTGACGGGCTCCCCTCTTTGGATCCCCGGGTTCGAGCCGAGCATGGCAGTCGCGTCGAGGTGGTAATATCTTCCGTCGAAGGAAACGATATTCCACGCATGCGCCCCCGCCGGTCCTCCATCGTCGCGGAGGGTCCCCTTGAGGACGATACACCATCTGCCGAGCCGATCCATGAGGTACTTCACCGCCTTGGCGATGCCGCTGCACTGCGCCCTGTGGAAAAAGAGTGCGGAGGCCGCGTTTTGGTTGTATTCCTCGTCCTGTTCATAGACGGTATGGGAGATGACGTAAGCGGCGACCTTTTTCTCCGCGTCCTCGAATCCCCCGCTCAGACTGCGGCGGATCTCCGACACGGCGGCGGACATGCCCCTTTCGATCTCCGCCATCTGCCGCGGGGAATAGAGGGAGCGGAACTCCGCACGCGTCTTGGACCCGCGGACGCCGACCGTATACTGCTGTGAGAGAAAGTAGAATTCGGGATGATCAAAGACGAGGGCCTCCATGGTTTCTTCCCAGCCGTGATCGACGGCCCGCGGGATGTCAACCGAGAGTTTGCCCTCCGAGAGCGCGTCACAGAGATCTGTATAGAGCTCCTGTTCCCGCCTGCCAAGACGGGCCTTCCAATATTCGATCATCCCCGCTTCCTCACTGCTTTGCCCAATATTTCTTGAAATCGATGGTCGGGCTCTGTTTGTCGATCAGCCAAAGGATGGGCTGGGCGACGTCCTTCGCCACGAACTGCTGGCCGTTGACATTGTGGCCGAGCGCGGTGCAGGTGAAATACTGCACGTTGTTGAACTTGGATTTTACGATATTGATGAACTCCGCTTCGCCGTACTTTGCGAGGAAATCTTCGCAGGCATGGTTGCGTGCCTCCATCCGCGTCATCTTTTCGTTTCTGCGGGCGATCTCATCCACGACCGCATCGCCGATCTCGTCCTCGATGAGCGGCATATCGCACTTGGTAAACACGATCGCGAGGTTCTTTGTGATCTTTTTGGAATCGGAGAGCCCGCACATGTTGTTGACCGTCTTGATGAGGATATCGAGCACTTCGCTGATGGGCTTGGGGCTGACCTTGTACTCGGACGCGGAATTGGTTTTCTCGAATTCCTTTCTGAAATCCTCGATGGTGAGCGGGTCGATGACCATGAGGTAGCCGTTGGCGTTGCCATAGCCGATCTGCTTGTTCATCTCGCTGCTCGAGGAATAGACCTCGCCGCCGACGTCGCACAGGTCGATCTGGTTGCGGACCTTGGCCTTTTTCTCGGTGAAATAGAAGCGGTAATAGACGAGGGCCATATCCGTCGTCTTTTGGGGAAGATACCCCTGCTCCATCGTTTCGAGATTTTCCCTTAAGTTTCCCTGCGCCTCGGCATTCTCGAGATATTCAAACTCATAGCCGAGCTCGCTCTCCGCGATCTTTTCGATCTCGCCGAGCGCCATGTTGACAAAACAGGTCTTGCCTGCGCTGGGGCCGCCGATGACGGGAATGCTGATATTGACCTGAAAACCGCCGCCCGAAAGACTGCTCTTGCAGTAAGGGCAGATCGCGGGGAGCTTTTGGCGGCCGTTGAAAAAGGTCGTGGCGAGCTTTGCGCCGCAATCGCATTCACGCTTCAAAATGCCGTATTTCGAGGGCTTGAGTTTGGTATGTACGTTCCCGCATCTCGGGCACTGGTAGTGCGGAAGGGCGAACTTCCTCTGGCAGACGGGGCAGGCGGAACGGATCCTTCTGATCCTCGAAACGAGCGTATCGAGCAGCCAGATCAAGCTGAAGAACAGGTAAATGCCCGTCATGATGAGCGCAACGATGACGATATGGACGAGCGACAGCATCAGCGTGACGGCCGCCGTGACCGTGACCGTTGAAATGATGACTGCGATACGGTAGGCGAGCTTGATGGCGAAGAGGAGGATGCTGCCGAGGTTTTTATCGTCGCGCATGTCATCAAAATTGTCCTTGATGAGATCCCATTGGTCAACGACGGATCCCCAAAGTCTTGAAAATGCGTTGGCGATGGTGTTACCAAGATCGCGGTAGCAACTTCCGAAGAAATAATTGACTTTTGCGGGTTGTCTTTCCATCAGTACGAACCTCCCAGCTCCTCATGAAGCGCGGCAAAATAGCTGATCACGCTTCTGACCGCCCCCACCACGGCGCCGTAAACGGCACAGCAGAAGAGGATCGCGCAGAAGATCATGAAGGCTATGCCGAGGAGGAACAGCCCTACGATGAACCCGATAATGTAGAGCAAGCCTTGCAAAATTACCATTTTCCTATCTCCTTACAAATTGATTACTTCTTCTTGAACCATCCGAAGATGGATTTCTTGTGAGATGCCGTGTATGCTTCGGCATAGTCGTGTACGGGCGTTTGCTTCCCCTCGGGGCAGAGCTCCTCCGCCGTCTTGAAGATCTTCTTACATTCCTTCGGCTTCAGCCCGTCGAAGTACTCTTCGAGCGCCCTCTCGTATACTCTCTTCTTGCTCTCCTGCGCCGTTTCGGCGAAGATCAGAAGGCGGGCGATGAATCCCTCTTCGTCGAACTTCTCCCTTGTGCCTTCGACCGCACCGAGCAGTTTTGCGAGCACGTCGCGCTCCCCGATAAAGACGCCGAGCGTCCCCTCCACGGCGGCGCCGAAGCCAAGCTTTTCGCGGGCAAGGACGCCGTCGAGCAAAAATGCGACGCGTGCGAAATACTCGCTCATGAAGAGTTTCTTGACCTTATCGCTCCTCAGACAGCTGTAGAGCGCATTGCCCGCCAGAAGTTTTTCCGCCTCTTCGTAGTCCTGCACGTTGGACTTTCTCTTGCGGTCGTAGCCCTTCCCGGGCAAGCGGGCCGCCTGCTGAACGGCGAGATATTCCGAAACGTCCAGCCCCGCGGCGAGCC
This sequence comes from uncultured Clostridia bacterium, assembly GCA_947627125.1. GTDB lineage: Bacteria > Bacillota > Clostridia > Christensenellales > Borkfalkiaceae > Gallimonas. The sequence continues at coordinate 8,471 of CANQUY010000037.1, read as the reverse complement.
CCGCTTCCGCAAGAGCTCTGTAGCCGCCGCCGACCCTTGCATCGCTGAGCGTTTTCTCCACCACGGAAAGAGGGACGGAGGTGAAGCCCCCTTCGACGAGCGTTGCGACCGTCTTGCCGTCGAGGGGCCTGCCTGCCTGTCTGCTCTTCGGCGCATTCACCAGCGCGGCATAAATCTCTCCCGCCGCCTTCGGCCTCTCGTTCTTTTCCTTGCGGTTGAGGGTCTGCGAAACGTACTTGGAGAGCATCCCCTCCTTATCTTTCCCCTCAAGACAGTACTCGGTGTAGAATTTGACGAGCGCGGCCGTGTCCATCGGCTTGGAGGTCAGCCTGAATTTCTCGTACTCGCCGTAGAAGGATTCGAGCTCGCGGGATTCCCTGAGTTTTTTGTCCACGGGAGCATAGCGGGCGTTGCCGTCTGCATAGCGGCCGTACCCCTCCACCAGCTTTCTGCGGTCGGGATAGCTGAGCAGGAGCTTCTGCACCAGCTGTGAGGCAGTTGCGGGGTCATCGGCAAGGTCGGTGACGAGCTCGAAGAACCAGTCGAGGTCGATATTGGAGGACGAAAGGAGCTGTTGCGCCGCATCGACTCTGAAGGGCGCAGCTTTCAGCCCGTAATTGGTGAGCTGTTTCAATAGGTCGTTCACATACTGCTTGTTGCCCTCGGCGACGTACTTGCGCACTGCGCCGAAGAGATAATAATCGAGCTGCGCCTTGTCCGTGCGGGAAGAGAGGGCGCGGTAATTCTCCGCGATCGCCGCAAAGAGCAGGCCGATGCGGCCGAAATCTCTCCCGTAGGTCTTGAGATATCCCTCTGCCCCGCAGGTGCGGAGAGCATACTCCGCAAAATCGTAGGTCCCGAAGGGCATTCTCCGCTTGAATTCGGCGACGACGGCATTGATATCCCCCGCCGCCGTGAAGCTGTCGGCATAATAAGAAACGATCGCCTCGCGGGTTGCGGCGTCCATTTCGGGATAGAAGGAAACGAAGAGCTCCTTTGTATCCGCCTTGGGGTACTTCCCGCGGAGCAGATAGGCGCAGAGAGTCTTGTGCATGGCGAGAACTTCCGCAGGACGGTAGGCCGTCGCACCGCGGAAAGCGGTCATGAGGCTGTCCAGCGTGGCATAGGCGTCATAGTTCCCGTTGATCGCGTCCGTGATGGTCAAGGCGTCGTTGAGGGAAAGCCCCGTCTTTTTCGAGATGTCCTCCGCGAGAGAGGCGCAGGACGCGGCGGCGGCGAGCCCCCTCTGCGCGAGGGTTTCCACGATCCTCGACACGAACGTCCCGACGTTCACTTCGCTGTACAGATTCTTCTGAAGATCAAAGACGAGCGCCCCCGAAAGCATCTTGTTGCGGTAGTCGATGGTCATCATGCCGTCGTCGCGCACATGGAAGATCCACGGACGGAGTTCGGGCGCAAGCCGCGGGCAGTCGTCCATGGAAAAATCCGTAAAGGTCAGGCGGGAAACGAGCTTCGCGGGGAGGCACGCCGTCAGGGCGAGATACCACAGCTTGAGATTTTGAAGGGTATCGTTGAGATAGATAGTCGCATTCGACGCGCCCTCCGCCCTGTTCATCACGGCCTGCACGAGCAACGCCAAGACTTTTTTCCTGTTGGGATCCGAAAGGAACGCGGAGAGCGCCCCCTCGTCTGCGGGAACGGCCGCGGGAATGTCCGTTGCGGGGAGCGCGGGCGGGTTCGACGCCCTCCACTCCTCGAGGGTGAGGTCGCGGCGGAACACATCGGAGCCGATGAAACTTGCGGGGCAGAGAGAGGGATCCTCTTGGAATACAAAGGCATGGATGAGGAAATTCCCCATGCGGCCCGCATCCTCAAAACCCTTGTACTCGTGGCCGATATAGACGGACTGCGCCAGACAGTACCTGCCTGTGGGCAGACGGAAATAGGCGAACGACCGCGGGAACATGCGCTCGATCTCGTCCTCGGTGGGATCGTAGGGCAGTCCCTTGGGCGCGCGGTACTTCATCATCTGGGAAATCGCCGTATCTTCCTCCTGCGTAACGTCCGCACTCTTGGAGAAAAGACTGAACCCATAGTTCGGCGCATTTTTCCATGATGTGTAGAGATATTGACTTACCTTCATGAGATTCCCTCCTTATTTTACAGTCTTGATATAGTTGTTCTCGGCGAGAAGCCACAGGAGCGGGTCGAGAACGCGTCTGGCCTTGATCTCCCCCGCCAGCCTGTTGTTGACGGGAATGTCGCCAAAGGAGGAGAGGCCGAAGAATGAACTCTTGGTGAAATGGTTGAGAAGCTGCAGAATGTCATCGTCGAGCCACGAGGCGAGGAGCGCGCGCATTTCGATATCGCAGCTCTCGCGGTCGGACGCAACGAACACGCCGCGCTTGGTGTGCTCGGATTCGTCCCTCAGGCAGCTCCCTTCGGGAAGAATGTCATACTTTTCGAGCACATCGATCTTGGTGAACGCAATGGCGAGCGGGATCTTGATCTTGTCCTTCTCTCGCAGGTTCTTGACGCTTCTGATATTCTCCGCCACGCGGTTGAGAATGGCATACGCCTCCTCGCTCTTTTCGGGAAGGGTGACCTTGCCCTGCAACTGTTTGCGGATGGAGGGGATCTGAAGGGGGTCGAGAAGGAGAATGATCCCCTTGGAGTTGGGCAGATAGCGGTTGTAGACGACCATATCCGTCTTGTCGTTCAAATTCTCCCCCGCCGTGTCGTAGAACGTCAAGGTCGCCGTCTTGCTGATGCGGTCCTTGTTGTCGAGGAAGCGGATCGGGAAGATGAGCGGCGGCAGGATCTCATTCTTGTTGGTGGAATCTATGACCGCGCCCTGGTTGTAGAGCGGGTCATAATAATAGTTGTCATAGACGTGCTTGGATTCCTCGCTGCTCGTCATGGAGAGCATGCAGTTGAAACGCTGGGACATGCGCCGCTTGATCTCCTGCACGAGCACGCCTATGTAGTTCGACTTGCCGGACGCCTTTGCGCCGATGAGGGCGATGGGAAGGCTGGGGCCCGTCAAAAAGTCGCGCGGGATCTCCATGCCGACGTCGGGGCAGTAGATGAGCTTGCTCGCCGCCGTGCACTTGAGGCACGCGGTCTTGCTGCGGTTGGGAATGAACTCCTGCGAATCCTTGACCACGTTCTTCACGCACTTGACGTCCTTCCCGGGGATATTGTAAGTGCAGCGCATGTCGCAGTCGAGCAGGGTGTGTTCCGCATAGCAGTAGGGACATGTAAATTTTGTCATGGTATTCTCCTGTTCAGATCAGAGTTTGAGGACTTCTTTGAATTGGATATAGCCCGCGCTGCTGCCTGCGGGGAAGAGCGAAAAGCTCATGCCCCTTGCCATCGGCGGAACCGTCACCGTCGTCTTATATGTATATTCTTTGCTCAGAAATCCCTTTTTGAGGGTCGCCGCGGGGAGCCTCTCCACGAGTTCGCCCGCCGCCTTGCTGATGGGTTTGGGCGCGCCGCGGACGATGACGAGCTCGGGAAGCGCCACTTCGGTGTCGGCAGAAAATTTCAGGGTGAGTTTGAAAGGTTTCATCGGCGTCGCCGTGAATTCAAAACAGAACTTTACCGCCGTCTTATCTCTCTGGCAGACGACCTCTTCGATCTTTTGGGCCATCGTGACCGTCTTTTTGCCGTTGACTTCCGCCTCCGTAAAGAGGGTGATATAGTATCCGACGTTGCGCTTGAGGCTGAGCTTGAGCCCGTCTTGGTCAACAAAGTCCTGTGCGGAGATCTTCACCGTGTCGCCCGCCCCCGAAAAGTCGGTGACATAGTTCTTTTCGCTAAGTTTTGCGATGACGTTGATGACCTTCGGATGCAGAACGCCCGTGATCACGCCGCCCGTGCCCTTGTCCTCATAGGCAAGGTTGCGCACGCCGCAGATGCTGTTGACCGCGATCGGCGGGGCGACGATGAAGAGCTGGTCGTTATAGAAAACGGGATAGAGCCACCCCACCGTGTCGGGCGGGAGCGTAAAGGAGATCTCCTGCCCCGCAAAGACGGCCCGAAGTTCCGACGAGCCCTTGACTGCCTCCGTATAGCTCTCCGATTTGAGCATGACGCCCGTCCTGCAGGAGAGCTTCTCCGCGGCAAAGAGCAGGCGCAGATTGCCCGCGTCGGTATTGCCCTCGAAGATGAATTCGCAGGGCGTTTCCTGCCGCACCGACAGTTTCTCGGGCAGGCGGAGCATGCGGATCGCCTTGAACGTGCGGGAAACCCCTCTCGACGTCTGCACGGCACCGTTGACCTCATATTTGCAGAGGATGAGATAGCTCGTTTCCCCGCTCGCATTTTCGTCTTTAAAGCCGTCCTGCGCGACGTTCTGGAGCCGTTCGCCGTCCCCCGCGTTCTGCGGCGGCACGGAGCCCTTTTTCTTCCATACCTCCACCGTTTTCACGTTCTCGGGCAGGTCCCACTTGACGCTGATGACCCCTTCGACCATCTCCTGCCGCACGTTCGCGACGTCGCCGAAGTAGACGACGGGCGTCGGGCAGGCGACGACGGCGGATCGGACGCCCGCGCGTTCCGCAAAGCCGGCGTAGAAGTAGCGCGTGGCGGAGGCGACGTTCTTATCTTCAAAGAAATCAATGGTCAGGCCGCCCGCAACGACCGTTCCGTCGTCGGGACCCGCGGGCGCGGATCCCACCTTGCGCAGGAGGGAATAGGAAGTGGTGCCGCGGGCCGCGGGGAGCTGCCAGACGACCTTCACCGTGCCGCGGTCGTAGGTCGCGCGGACGGAAAGGGGCGGCTTGGGAGGATATTTCGCAATAAATTGCTTGGCCTCGCTGAGGTCTGCGACGATCCCGAGCGCCCTGATCGCGGCATCCACGGCGGCATCCGCATTGTTCTGCGCAATGAGGTTGTGCGCGGCCGCGAATTCCCGCTGCGCTTTGGCGATGACGGCGTCGTACTCCGCGATCGTTTTCTGCGTTTCCGCAAGGTTATAGTCGGCATAGGCGCGGCGGACGCTCTCCGCCATGCTCTTTGCCTGCATGTAATTTTTGACTGCGGCGAGCTCGGACGCTTTCTTCATCTCCGCACGGTACTTCACGCCCTTGGTGCGCTCGATCTCGTCCCGCTTGCGGATCTCCGCCTCGTACTCCGCGACCTTGACCGCAAGCACGGACTGCGGCGCCTTTTTGTAATCGGGAACCAAATTTTTGATCCCCATCAACGCCGATTGCACCTTGTTCATGTCGCAGACGGGCATGGCGAGAAGTCTGTCGAGTTCGGCACAGTTCTTCGCGTAGAGGTCCTTGTTTTGATAGCTTGCGCCGCAAGTGCCGCAGGTCTTGGATTTCATGGTGAAGGGCATCTTGCCCCCGCAGTTCCAGCAGATGACTTCGAGCGCTCTTCCGCAGTGCGGGCAGGTCTTGGAACCCGCCTCGTAGATCTTGCCGCAGTCATCGTAGGGGCAGAGTTCGAGCTCTTTCATGCCCGTGCCCTGCTTATCTCCCCCCGCCACGGTGAGCGCGTACGCCTTGAGGCCCGCGCCGAGAAGCACCTCGACTTCGTCGATGCTCTTCTTCGTTTCGTCCATGATGATCTGGGCGAAGTCGAAGAATTCGTTCAGACTGATGGATTTTGCGCCGTATTGCTTGCGCAGGGCGAACTGCTTCCACACCTTTTCGCGCAGAAGAATGTACTCGTCGTAGTTCTTTCTCCCTTCCTTGCTGCGTAAAAAGGCATCCACGTCGCCGCACAGGCCCTTGCCGAGGGAACGGAGGCTCCTGTCCCCCTTCGCCATGTATTCGCTGTATGTCTTGGATTTCGCCGCGGCGATCGTCTGGTCGTCCGCCGTGGGAGAAACGCCCAAAAACTCATAGAGCGTGGTCATGCGAAGAGAGGATTGCAGGGAATCCGTGATGCGATCGAAATCCTTGAAGGGGATCTTCACGCCCGTGACGTCGTCGATATACTTGATGGCGCCGTTCGCATTGAAAGCGAGAAATTCCGCTTCGAGTTCGGGGAAAGTATAGTACTGCGCTTCCTTGTTGGCGTTGTTGCGCAGAGCCTGCAATTCGCTCTTGAAGATGATGCCGTTGCTGAGCGCGATATTCTTGACGAGATCCATCATCTCGGCAAGTTTGAAGCGCACGGCCGCCTCGGCCTCCTTCTTGCGCTCGGCTTCGTTCCCCATCACCCGCTCCATATCGGAGGTGAGGGCCTTAAGACGTTCGCCGTAGGCATTTTCATCCGTGATCGCCTTGATATCGGCAATCGCCTTTTCTATGACCTTCGGATTGGTTTCCTTTACGCCGAGCTTGAGCGCAATGAAGTAATTGAAGTTCGCAGAAGCAAGCTCCTGCGGCGTCCTTGTATCTGCCATAATAATTTCCCGTTATGTCGTTATTTCGTTATATAAGTGTCGGAAAATCGGATCCGCCCGCCTCGGTCGCAATGGTCCCCGCGATCTCCTCAAAGGTCTTGGTGAGTTCGCTGAGGTCCACCTTCTTGGCCGTCCCTTTCGACGCGATCTTGCGCAGGAACTCCTCGTTCGCGTCGCCGATGCCGATCGCATAGACGATGACTCCCTTCTCCTTCACGAGATTCGCGCTCTCGATCGCGGGCTCTTCGTAGAACCATTCGCCGTCGGTAAGAGCGACGATGATGTTCTTGCCCGTTGAAGAAAGACGCTTGTTCTGGAGATATTCCGCAAAGGGATTCGCGCCCGTGCCGCCGTTCGCCGTGAGGCTGCCGACGCCGGCCGAAATACTGTGCGCGTTCTTCTCTTCCGTGCAGAGCCATGTGCAGTAGTTCTCGAACGCAATGATGGAGATCTTGGTGCGCGAAAGATCGGACTGCGAAAGGAATCCCATGATGGAGTTCTTGGCCTCCGTCAGACGGCTTCCGCTCATACTGCCCGAAACGTCGATGAAGAAGGTGATATCCGCCTGCGCTTCGCGCATCTTGCGTTCCGCCTCCGCCCTCTCCCGCTTCAAGCGCTCGATGAGCTCGTCGATCGTTTCCTTCACTTCCATTTTCTTCACATGCAGAGGCGTCCCGTTCTTAAGGGAACAGGAAACGTCCACCACACCGTTCTGGTTGTATTGGAAAAAGACGGTGAGAGGATTGTCCTTCCCCTTCTGCATGCCCGTGACCTCATATTTATAGAGAAGGGTGCACTCATAGGGGGAGGGCAATTCGCCCTGCATGACATAGACCTCCAGCTTGTCGCCGCGGATATTGTAATCTCTGCCGTAGGGCTCGCCCACCTTGCTGTTCTTCTTGATGATGATACTGTTGACGAGATCCGTGCTGTTCCTGGCGAAAGCGAGCATGCCGAGGCTGTGGCTCGTGACGTCGCGGATATTGTCGTTGCTGATCGTGAGGGTGACGGGAGCTCCGCCCGCCGTGCGCGCCCCGCCGCCCGTTGCCGAGAGCGTGATGCTCCCCGCGACGCAGAGATGCGCCTGCATTGCCGCGCCCGATGCGACGATCGTATCGACTTTTCCCCCGATCGTCATGGGCGCCTTGCCGAATTTCTCCTTGATCGTATCAAAGACCTGCGGCATGCGGGTGGAACCGCCGACGAGGACGATCTCATCGAGGGAGTTCCAGCCGAAACCGCCCCCGAGGTCGTCAAAGCACTGTTCGGTGAGCAGGATCGTCTGCGCCATGAGGCGGCGCGTCTTATCCTCAAATTCCTCCCGCGTGATGACGTAGGACCCCGTATACCCCTCGCTGCGCACGCTGATCGTTGCCTGTGCGGCGGAGGTGAGCTGTTTCTTCGCCTTTTCGCAGCGGACGGTGAGTTCGGTGTAATCCTCCTTGTTGGAGGCGATATTTACGCCGTATTCCTCTTCAAAGCGGTCGGCGATCTCATCGACGAGAACCTTGTCCCAGTTGCGGCCGCCGAGCTGGTGGTCGCCGTTCGTCGCGATCACATCCACCCGTGTGCCGTCGATCTTCGCGATCGTCACGTCGAACGTCCCGCCGCCGAGGTCATAGACCATGACGGTCTTTTTCCCGCCGCCCGTGAGGCCGTAGGCGATGATCGCCGCCGTGGGCTCATTGATGATCTTGAGGACCCTGAACCCCGCCCTTTCGCCGGCGTGAATGGTGGCCTGCCGCTGCGCTTCGTTGAAGTAGGCGGGGCAGGTGATGACCGCCCCCGAGATCTGCACGCCGTTCGCCGCCTCGACCTGCTTTTTGAGTTCGCTCAGAAAGACGCCCGAAAGGCCCTCCGCATCGAACTGCTTTCCGCCGATCCCGCGCACAAAGTTCTTGTCCCCCATCATGCTCTTGTAGAAAGCGACGGTGTTAATGTTCCCGGACGCCTGTTCGTCCTTCGCTTCCTGCCCGATGAGGGTCGTGCCGTTTTCCATGTATACAACGGACGGGGTGATCTCTTCACCGATCCCGTTTTTGAGAATGTTTACCCGCCCCGTCGCCTCGTCAAAGGTCGCAACGGCGGAATATGTCGTCCCGAGGTCGATACCAACGTTGATCGTTTTCATAGCTACCTCTTA
>CANQUY010000036.1 GCA_947627125.1 uncultured Clostridia bacterium | reverse complement strand
ACGCGGCGGGTTGGTCCCGTCCTCTCGTCCTGCTCCCTTTCTCAGAATGACGCGGCGGCTCCTGCTCCGTTGGTTTTATGGGATCCTTCGCTGCGCTCAGGATGAGCGCGGGGGGGCAGGATGAGCGCGAGGGCAGGATGAGCGCGTGGGGGTCAGGATGAGCGCGGGAGCAGGATAAGCAGCGGGGCAGGATGAGCGGGCGGGAGAACGCGAGATAAAATTACAATTTATGTAATCAAATTACAATTCAGGTAAAGGGGCTTGCGGGGTAGCGCGGGCTCCTTTATAATGGAACCGACCCGCATTCCATACGGGAAAAATGCATGATAAGGAGAAAATTATGGCAAAGAAGGGAATGTCAAATAAGAAGGCGCTCGCGATCTTTACGCCCTGCATGACGCTCGTTGTCGTCATCATGCTCGCGCTCATCATTGCCGCCTCCATGTTCTACGAGGACATCAGCCTCTTCCTCTACGGCCGCACGCAGGAAGCGGACGCGGCGGCTCTCGCGGACGGGGAAGCTCTCTGCGAGGACATCGTGGAAGAGGGCGCGGTGCTCCTCAAAAATGAAGAGGACGACGGCACGCCCGCCCTTCCCCTCTCGGAGGAAGAGCTGCAGAAGGTCAACGTGTTCGGCTGGGCGGCCTACGACTGGATGACCATGGCGTTCGGCTCGGGCTATGCGAACACGGATCTGCAGAAGATCAAGTTCTTCCCCGCGCTCGAGGAGGCAGGCATCGGCTACAACCAAGACCTCTACAATCTCTATAAGGATTACTACACCGCCCACAGCAAGACGTACGGCGAACAGGACTATCTCGAATACCGCGGCGGCGTTTCCTTCGGCAGCGAGGAGATCTTTGTGCTTCGCGAGCCCTCCAAACAGCAATATCTGGACCTTTCGGAGAGCATTCAGAGCTATTCCGACGTCGGGCTCGTCGTCATCGGGAGAACGGGCAGCGAGAGCAAGGACCTCGAGCTCAAGCAGGTCAAGCAGACGACGCCGGGGCAAAATAACAAGACGACGGTCACCGACCGCCACTATCTCGAACTCTCCGCCGAGGAAGAGGACATGATCGACGTCGCGACGCAGCTGTGCGAAAAGGTCATCGTCATTCTGAACACCGCCAACACGATGGAAACGGGATTTTTGGACAATGACAAGATCGACGGGGCGCTGCTTGTCGGCATCACGGGGCTCACGGGCGTCAGGGGGCTCGTGAATGTGCTGCGCGGCTATAAAGATGAGCCCGTTCCCGTTCTCGACGATGAGGGAAACCCGACCTATGACGACGACGGCATGGCAGTCTATGTGAAGAACGAGGACGGCAGCGTCAAGACGGAGCGGGTGAAGGTTTCCCCCTCGGGCAGGACGGCGGACACCTACGCCTATGACATTCTCGGGACCACCCCCTCTGCCGTTGCGCAGGGCGACAAGGGCTCGGGCGAGGCGGGCGCGGGCACCGTCTATGCGAACTGCAAGAGCGAGGACAGCCGCTACCGTGCCTATGTGGACTACTCCGAGGGCATCTATATCGGCTATAAGTGGTTTGAAACGGCAAATGCCGAGGGATTCTGGGAGGACGTTCACAACGAATACGGCGACGGTTACGAGGGCGTCGTGCAGTGGCCGTTCGGCTACGGCCTCTCCTACGCCGACTTCTCGTGGACGGTGAAGGACGTCAAGGTAGGGAATTCCTCCAAGAAATCGGGAGAACTTCAGAAGGAGGACACCCTCGTCTTTACCGTCGAGGTCAAGAATACTTCCCCCGAAGGCGGATACCCCGGGGCGGACGTTGTGGAGCTCTACTATTCCGCTCCCTATATCGAGGGCGGAATCGAAAAGTCCTCCGTTGTCCTCGGGGCCTTTGCAAAGACCAAGGTCCTTCAGCCGCAGGAGAGCACGACGGTCACCCTCACGCTCCGCGTGCAGGATATGGCCTCCTACGACTGCTACGACATGAACGACAACGGGCACACGGGCTACGAGCTCGACGCGGGCGAATACCACGTCATGCTGATGAAGAATGCGCACGAGCTCAAGAGCCCCGAAACAGATTTTGCCTATACCATGTCCGAAACCCTCTATGACATTGACCCCGATACGGAGGAGAGAGTGGAGAACCGCTTCACCAATCTGAACGGGCAGGGCAACGATGAAACGATCGACGAAGCCGACCTCGACGGCTCCCACGAGGCGACGCCTGTAAAGTACCTTTCGAGGAAGGATTTCAAGGGGACGTATCCCCAAAAGATCGCCTCTCCCCGCAACAGGACGCAGGAAGCCGAGCGCGTCTGCAAGCAGGTGGAACCCACGCAGGAACAGCTCGAGTATGCGGGCTATGCGGGGGCGACGCGCACGAAGGAAAACAACGGACTGCAATTTTCCGACGTGCTCGACGTGACCGACTACGACGACGAGATCTGGGACCTGCTGATCGCGAATATCCCCGACCAGGAGCTCGTGAACCTCGTGCAGGACGGCTATTTCAAGACGGCCGCGCTCGAGAGCATCGGCAAGGTGCAGTATGTGGACCTCGACGGGCCCCTCGGCTTCAACACCCGCGTCACGGGCGGCGACGGCACGAGCTGCATATTCATGGCCTATCCGAGCGGCACGATGCTCGCGCAGACGTGGAGCGAGAAGCTCGCCTATGCGTTCGGCCTCTCCGTCGGCAGGGAGAAAAATTCCGTCAAAGGCCTCCGCGGGTGGTATGCCCCCGGCGCGAACCTGCACCGCAACCCCTTCGGCGGCAGAAACGGCGAATATTACAGCGAGGACGGGCTGCTTTCGGGCTATATCTGCGCGGGAACAGTGAAGGGCGCAAAGGACATGGGCGTCTATTCCTATGTGAAACACTTCGTCGCCAACGACAGCGAGTACAACCGCGAGGGCCTCTTCACCTTCCTCACCGAACAGACGTTGCGCGAAACCTATCTTCAGCCCTTTGAGATCATGATAAAGCAGGGCGGCGGCAATGCGCTCATGACGGCGATGAACCGCCTCGGCAGAGTCTGGACGGGAGCCAACTACGGCCTCGTCACCGAGATCGTCCGCGGCGAGTGGGGCTTCCGCGGCACCATCGTCACCGACTGGATGAATTCCAACGAGAGCTACATGACCCCCTACCGCGGCATCTGGGCGGGCAACGATATCTGGCTGACCAACGGCCTCACCGCGCCCGCGTTCGCTACGCTGAAGAACGAAACGGCATACAAGATCTCCGAGCATGTCGCCCACGACGTGCTCTGGACGCTCGCCGACACCTTCCGCGCCGAGGCGGCCTATGACCCCGCCGCCAAGATCGACACATCCGCGGGTGCGACCTACAACCTGACGTGGGTGTGGTATGTTGTGCTCGTGGAGGTCGCTCTCGCCGCAGGCGTCGCCGTGATGGGCTACTTCCTCGGCAGAACGATCGTGCGGAATAAGAAGACCGCCGCCCCCGAGGAGAGCGAATAGCGGCGTCATGCTGAGAATGAGAGTACAACGCAGTCTACGAGAATCGTACCGAAGCATCTCGCCGCATTCTTTACGGACTTTCGCCGCGAGATTCTTCGGGTTAGGTCTTTCTGACTTCGTTCTTTCTCCGTTTCTCAGAATGACGCGGCGCCCCCTGCTTCCGTCGTTGCGGCGTCATGCTGAGAACGAGAGTACAACGCAGTCTACGAGAATCGTACCGAAGCATCTCGCCGCATGCTTTACGGACTTTCGCCGCGAGATTCTTCGGGTTCGGTCTTTCTGACTTCGTTCTTTTTCCCTTTCTCAGAATGACGCGGCGGCTCCAACGCAGTCATGCCCCCTCCCGAGGAGGGGGGTAGGGGGGTGGGCAACGTTCCCGAATCGTCGACACAATAGAAATTTTTACTTTTCACTTTTGAATTAACTTGACGACCCTCCCTTCATCTGTTACAATACGGATGAAGGGAAATCTTATGAGAAACATCGCGATCGTTGAAGATGAAGACGCCGCCGCCGAGGTCCTTCAAGATCACATAAGGCAGTATGCACAGCGGAACGGGCAGGAGTTTCAGATCTGCCGCTTTCACGATGCGGTGGAATTTTTAAAGGACTACAAGCCCCTCTACTCCGTCGTGTTCATGGACATTCAGATGCCCCGCCGCGACGGCATGAGCGCCGCCGAAGAGCTCCGCTCCGTCGATAAGACAGTTTCCCTCATCTTCATCACCAATCTCGTCCAATACGCGCAGAAGGGCTACGAGGTGGACGCTATCGCCTATCTTCTAAAGCCCGTTTCCTACTTCGATTTCGCCCTCAAATTCAAGAAAGCGCTCGACGTGTACGTCATGAACGAGGGGCAGGCCGTCACGGTCAATACCGCAAACGGGCTGTGCCGCATCTCGACGGACAAGCTCATGTATGTGGAAACCGTCCGTCACCGCCTCAGATATCATCTCGTGGACGACGTCGTCGAAGTCACGGGCGCGCTCTATAAGGTGGAGGACGAGTTCAAAGGATTCGGCTTTCTCAGATGCAACCAATGCTATCTCGTCAACCCGAAGTTCATCGTCAGTATCAAGGGAAACACGGTGCAGGTGGGAGGCGACGCGCTCATGATCAGCCGTCCCCGCCGCAACGCCTTTTTGGCGGAGCTCGCGTGCTGGTATGCGGGTTCGGAGGGCGGCAATGGGTGAAATTTTCGGCATCTATGGCATGATCATCGTGGAGTTTCTGTGCGAGCTCCTCGTGTTCTGCGCCATGCTCCTGCAGCCGCTGAAGCGTCCCAAGGGCTTTTGGTGGAAGTTCGCCCTCTCCATCTTCATTCTCTTTGCGGCAGGGATCCCCGCCGCCTGCTTCTACCGCTATTTCGGGGAGAACGTGTTCGGCCGTATCGCCGTATACCTCTTCCTCTTCGCTCTCGTCATTCTGCTCGCGCTGTGGCGGTACGAGGCCTCTTTCTATCACATTCTCTTCTGCTGTACGCTCGGCTATGCGGCGCAGAATCTTGTGTATAAGCTCTTTTTGATCTTTTGGACGGCGGGGGAAAGTTTTCGCATTTTCGACGCATGGGGCGGGAATTTTAATCTCTTTTACCGCCTCGTGTACTACTCCTTCTTCCTCGCATGCTCCGCCGCCGCGTACTTTTTGCTCATCCGCGGGATCGTGAAAAAGCTCTCCGCCTGCAAGCTCGACTACCGCATGCTCGCGATCGCCGTGTTCGTGCTCGGCGTGACCATTCTCCTCTGCTCCTTCGAGGATATCTACTTTGCCCGCCTCAGCGTGGAGCGGGAGAACCGATTTGAAAACCCCGACTATGTCATTCTGCGGCAGACGGGAAATATCTTTTCCGCCGTGTGCTGTGTGATCGTCTATCTGTTGGCCTCAAAAACGATCGTCGCCGACGAGCTCGGCCGCGAGGTGGAGGACCTCAAATATGCCATCCGCCAGAGCGAAGAGCAGTATCGGATCTCCAAAGAAACCATCGACCTCATCAACATCAAATGCCATGATATCCGCTATAAGTTGCAAATTTTGGCGGCGGAAGGGACGCCGAGCATGGAAGATCTCGAGAAGAGCATCTCCATCTACGACTCCCGTATCGAAACGGGGAGCCCCCTCTTAAACGTCCTCCTCACAGAGAAGAGCCTCTTCTGCGAACAGAACAGCATCAACCTCTCCTGCATGATCGACGGCGGGAAACTCGGCTTCATCGAGGAGGGCGACCTCTACTGCCTCTTCGGCAATCTCGTGGACAACGCCCTCGAGGCCGTCAAGACCATCAGGGAGCCCGAGCGGCGGGTCATTGACCTCGTCGTAAAATCCAAGGACGGCCTGCTCCTCGTGCAGGAATCCAACTATTTCGACGGGGAACTGACCTTTGAGGACGGTCTGCCCGTCACGACCAAGGGAGATAAGGACCATCACGGCTTCGGCATGCGGTCTTTGAGGCTCATTGCGCGGAAGTACGGGGGCGAGCTCACCGCCTTTACGAGCGGCGACGTCTTTCACCTCACAATCATTTTCGGAAATCCGCAGGCGGCGTCATGCTGAGCGGGGGGAGCGGGGGCCCGTTGGTGCGGTCCACCCTCATCCCGAGCGAAGCGAGTGGATCTCGTAAACTTACGGACTTCCGTTCTTAGAGCGAGATTCTCTCGCCCCTTTGGGGCTCGGAATGAGGAAAAAGGCTTCCGTTGGTTTTATGGGATCCTTCGCTGCGCTCAGGATGAGCGCGCGGGGAATACGGGCTCCCGTCCTCATCCCGAGCGAAGCGAGGGGATCTCGTAAACCGACGGACTTCGTTTGAGGGTGTACCCCCACCCCTACCTCCCTTACGCAGGGGGCAGGCAAGAGCGCGGGGGCGAAAAATATAAAAAATCCACATAAGGATAAAAACTATGGGTTATCTTGAAATCGTCGCAACTGTGTTCGGCGCGATTTGGTTCGTATTGCTCGTCATGATGTTTCACTACGTCGTGTTTTCAATCGTGGGGATCTTCAAAAAGAAGAAATTCCCCGTCCGACAGGAAAAACTGCGCTACGGTATCATCATCAGCGCACGGAACGAGGAGAACGTCATCGGCGAACTGCTCGACAGCATTCTCAACAACGGCTATCCGCTTGAACTCCTGCAGGTATTTGTCGTAGCGCACAACTGTACCGACCGCACGGCCGAAGTCGCCCGCAGCCACGGGGCAACCGTGTATGAATACAACAACGACGCCGAGCGCACCCTCGGCTTTGCGTACCGCCATCTCTTCAAACAGATCGAGAGGGACTTCGGCACGCAGACCTATGACGGCTTCTTCATCATCAATGCGGACAATATTCTCCCCGAAGGCTACATATCCAAGATGAACGACGCCTTTTTATACTACGACAGAAAGTACGCCGTCACCTCCTACCGCAACTCCTGCAACTTCGGCGACAACACCATTTCCTGCCTCTACGGCATCTTTTTCCTCGCGGCGTGCAGATTCGAGGCCCGCGGCAGGAACGTGTGCAACTGTTCCACCCGCGTTTCGGGCACGGGCTATGTGATGCCCGCTTCCTATGTGAAGGACGGCTGGGAATATGTCACGCTGACGGAGGATTGGGAATTCACCGCCGACGAGATCGCCAAGGGCAACAAGGTCATGTACTGCGACGACGCGGAGTTCTTCGACGAACAGCCCACCACTCTCCCCATCATGTGGCGGCAGAGAATGCGCTGGGCGCGGGGACATACGATCGTTTTCTTCACCCGCTTCAAAAAGCTCGTCAAGAGCATCTTCACTCCCAAGAAGAAGGGCGGCAAGGACAACAAGTTCTCCCAATACGATATCGCCGTGTCCATTCTCCCCTCGGGGGCGATCGGCGTCGGGCTGTGGATCCTGCAAGTCATTCTCCTCGCCCTCTCTCCCCTCTTCGGCTATGACGCCGCCAAGGTGTGGGCCCTCTACGGCATCGTTTCCGCGGGTGCGTTTATGTTCTCCTATCTGCTCACCCTCCTCACGGGGGCCCTGCTCATGATCCTCGAACGCAAGCGCATCCCGAAACTCGGCTTCTGGCGGCGGTGTTCGGCCCTCCTTCTGTGGCCCTTCTTCCTGCTCATCAATGTCATTCTCGACGTCGCCTCCCTCTTCGTCAAGAATCTCGCGTGGAAACCCATTCCGCACGGAGCGACGAGAAAAAAGAAAGTATCGGACAATCGGTGAAAAATATCGACAATTTGAGAAACATCTCTTGACGGAGATGTTTTTTCTTTCTACAATAGAACCGCCATAAACGGCAGATATTTTGGAATCATGAAAGGAGGAAAACTTATGAAGGCAAAATCAATCGTTGCGATCGCTTTGACCCTCGCAATGACGGGAAGCGTCCTTGCGGCTTGCGGCGGCACAAAGCTGACGGACGCCACGCTCGCGGGCAGCACCCTTGCGGACTTCTCGCAGGGCGATCCCGGCGCAAAGGTCCTGTTCGCATCGGACGGCTGGTCCAACGGCAGCGTGTTCAACACCGTGTGGACGGGCGGCAATCTCTCGTTTTCGGACGGGCAGATGCATCTCGGCATCACGGAAGAGGAGATCACGAAGTGGGTGGACGGAGCGGAAAAGACGTTCAGCTACACCTCGGGTGAGGCCCGCACGACCTATTATTACGGCTTCGGCGACTATGAAGTCCGCATGAAGCCCTCCAACAGCGTCGGCACGGCCTCCACGTTCTTTGTATGCACGGGTCCCTACGACGTTTACGACGGCACGCCCAACCCTTGGGACGAGATCGATATCGAGTTCCTCGGCAAGTCCCCCACCAAGGTGCAGTTCAACTACTACGCAAACGGCGTGGGCGGGCACGAGCACATGTACGATTTGGGCTTTGACGCGAGCGAGGAATTCCACAACTACGGCTTCCGCTGGGCGGAGGATCACATTACATGGTTTGTGGACGGAAAGCCCGTCTACCGCGTGGACAAGGCGGACGTCAAGAAGGGCGAGGACTTCCCCAAGACGGCGGGACGCATTCTCATGAACTATTGGTGCGGCACGAAGGACGCCGAGGGCTGGATGGGCAAATTCGGCGGCGCGGACGGCAAGACGGCCGACTATCAGTGGGTCAAGACCTCCGCAGGCAAGGTAAATCCCCCCGACGGCGACCCCGAGGCGAAACCCGATCCCAACCCTCCCGCAACGGGGGACGCGACCGATTGGAGCAAGATCGAAACGCAGGACCTCGGCTTTGCAAACAGCGATCCCTTCACCGTAGAACTCTCCGCGGATAAGAAGTCGGCAGATATCACCTATACGGCAGCAAAGGGCGCTTCCTATACCAACGTCGAGATGCCCGCTCCCGCCGCGGCGGCAAATGCAAACACCGCCCACATTAAGGTCAAGAACAACGGCGAAGCGGATGTGTTCCTCCGTATCAGCCTCATCAACAACGAAAAGGACGCGGAGAATGCGGCGAGCGGCTATACAAAGAATTCCGACGTCAACGTTTCCGCCACAATGGACGGCGTGACGGTGGATACGAACACCGCGAACGGCGGCTCTTACTTCACCATTCCCGCGGGTGCGGAAGTGGAATGCGTCATCAAGTTTGAGGGCGTTGTAGACAGGATCCAGCTCATGCCCGACACCTCCAAATGGGACGACACTGCGACGCATGCGGGCAATCTCCACGTTTCCGAGCTCAAGTTCGCAAAGGGCGGCGAAGCCCCTGCTCCCTCTGTTCCCACGGGCGACCCCGTTGCGCTCACCTTCAACATGGAAGAGGGCTCGGGCTACACCGCGACTGCGGCGGACGAGAACAAGTCCTGGACGCTCACCTATCAGGGCCTCGGCAACACCTATAAGCCCGTGACGGCCGAATGCGCCGCCCTCGCTGCGGGGAACAACGTTTTCTCCATCACCATCAAGAACAATAAGGATACGGAAGTCACTGTCCGCGTGGACGTACAGGGCACGACTTGGGTGGACACGAGCAACGGAAACGGTTCGGGCAGCGGCACCGACTGCACCAACCGGTCTGCAACGAACGTCGGCGGCACGGGGCTGTATACCGACCTCACTTGGGGCGGCACCAAGATCACCCTTGCGGCGAATGAGGAAGTCACGCTCACCATCGTCTATGACGGAACGGCGGCGCAGGGCGCAGTAAAGAACATCCTCATCTTTGTGGATTCGATGGGCGGCGACGCGAATACGCACGACGCGAGCGTCACGGTCAGCAAGTTCCTCTTCGGCAAGAACTGAGTTCTACATTTAAAAAGAGCGGCCCTGCCGCTCTTTTTTTGTGCTTTGACCCCCTCGGGAGGGGACCAAGGGATGGTGGCGGCGTCATGCTGAGAAGGGGAGCCCGACGCAGTCTACGGAAGCCATACCGAAGCATCTCGCCGCATGCTTTACGGAAAATCGCCGCGAGATTTTTCGGGTTAGATTCCGTCCTTTCGTCCTGCCCGTATTCTCAGAATGACGCGGCGGCACGGGAGCCTGTAGCGGCGTCATGCTGAGAACGGGAGTACTACGCAGTCTACGATGGCCTTACCGAAGCATCTCGCCGCATACTTTACGGAAAATCGCCGCGAGATTTTTCGGGTTAGTTCGTCGGACTTCGTTCAACGCCCGTTTCTCAGAATGACGCGGCGGCTCCTGCTCCGTCGGTTTTACGGAAGCCTGTGGCGGCGTCATGCTGAGAAGGAGAGCCCGACGCAGTCTACGGAAGCCATACCGAAGCATCTCGCCGCATGCTTTACGGACATTCGCCGCGAGATTCTTCGGGTTAGTTCGTCGGACTTCGTTCAACGTCCGTTTCTCAGAATGACGCGGCGGCGTTCAGCATGAGCGGTCCGCTCCCGTTCGTGCCCCCGCGCTCTCAAAGGTCCGACGGGCGGATACCGCACGTCGGACCTTCATTCTTATTCACATCATTCGAGGTAGCTGCCCGTGGAGCTGTTTCTCACGCGGAAGATCTCGACCTCTGCACCCGTGTTGGCGTCGAGGTAGACGATGAACTGTTCCTCGCCCGCCGTGCAGGCAAATTCATAGCACAGGACCCTCTTTCCGCCGACGGGGATCACGGCGAGATTGGCCGCAGTGACATTCAGTTCTTCGGAGAGGAGCTCTTTCGCCTCCCCCTCGGAGAGCCCTGCCTTGGTGCGGTTCTTCTCGTTGTTGAGGAGATATCCCCTCGCGTCAATGCCGATGACCCTGCCCTTGGATTCGCAAACTCTCACGCGGATCACTTCGGGATAGATCCTCGCGCCGCCCTCCTTCGCAACATAGGTGAGGTTGGCCACCATGCCCGCGTCGGAGAGCCACACGGCCTCGACGTTTTCGATCCCGAGCCCCGCCAAAAACTCCTTGGCGAGCTTGTCGCAGGTTTCGAGCTCAAAGTTCTTTTCTGTACAGTCCTCATAACAATCGAAGAAAGCAAGTTTACCGCCGTTCTTAGTGATCTCTGCAAAGATCTCCATGCCGTTTTCATCGGTCAGCGTGAAGTTGTAACAGGTGACGTCGCGCGCCGTCGTTTCGCCCGTGAAGGCCACCTCTTGGACATGGTATGCCGAAAAGTACTCCTTTGCCCTCTCTTCCGCCTCCGCCTCGGTGATTTCGGGCAGGTCGTTGAGCTTGTTCTCGCCGATATTGCCCTCCTTGGAGAAGGGAGCGTCCAGAATTTCCTCCGCCTTTTCGTGGATCCCGCTGCCCATGGAGCCGAAGCTCTCGGACATGGTACCCTCATTTCCCGTGATGAAGTCCATGACGTCGTTTTGTGTCATGTGCGCCATGAGCTCGTTGAGCTCGCTGCTGAGCTGCATGTTGACGCTGTAAAGGTTGGAGATTTTCTCCTTCTCCGCCGCCGTGAGCGTCTTTCCCTGCGAAAGACGGGTGAGCATGCTGTTCGCGAAATTGTTCGTTTCGTTAACAAAAGAGGAAATATCCGTGCCCGTCGCCTCGTCCACGGGGAGCCGTTCGAGAGCACTCTCGATGAGGGCGCTGTCCACGAGAATGGACGTCAGAAGTTTTCTCTGTTCGTCCACGCCCGAGGAAACGCGGAGCTTGGAGAGGTTGTTGTCCATGTCCTCGGAAACGGAAACGAGCTCATACAGCGTCGTGCGCGCGCCCGTTTCGCCGATCACGGCCATATCGTTGAGGCGGAACGCCCCCGCCGTGACGACGGTGCCGAGGATAAGGGTGGCGACGCCGAGCGAAATGACGGCCGCGAGCCATCCGCCGAACCCGCGGCGGTTCTCTTTTCTCGCCGTCTTTTGTTCGCGCCTGTGCTTTTTGTCCTCTGCCCTGCGTTCGTGCGCCGCGCGGCGGGATGCGACCTTGTCCTCTCTCGCCTTTTCACGGGCGGCCGCTTTCTGACGCTTGAGGGCGATGCGCTCCCGTTTTTCGCGCTCGATCCGCTTCTGCCGCTCCGCCTTGGTTTCGTTTCTGAGGAGTTCCTTGCGTGCGGCGCGTTCCGCCTTGCGCTCCACCCTCTTTTCCCTGAGGGCGGCCTTTTTATCGAGCTTTTTCTGCTTGCGTTCCGCCTTTTTCTCGGCGACCATGGCCTTCTTCTCGAGCTTCTTCTTCTTGATCTCGGCCTTCTTTTCGAGTTTCTTCTGCTTTAAGGCGATCTTGTCGGCCTTCTTCTCCTCCTTGGCCGCTTCCTTCTCCTTTGCCTTTTCGATCCGCTTCTTCGCGGCTTCCTTTTCCTTCTTTTCCGCATTGGAAAGGCTCTTCGTAGGAGTTTTCTTTGCCGTCGGCTTCTTTGCGGAAGTTGTCTTTTTCACCGTTGTCTTTTTCGTCGTCTTTGCGGGGGCGCTGTCCACTTGGTCCGCCGTGTATTCCTCCACGCGTTCCACCTTCTCTGCGCCGCTCGAAACATTCTTACCGATTTTATTTTCCATGATATTCCCTCCTTATATGGCAAAGACATGCTTGCCGATGACAACCACCGTCTGGCGGTTGAAGATCCACGAACTCGTTGCAACGGCGGGGTTGTAGTAATAGAGGCACCCGTAGGTGGGATCCCAGCCGTTCATGGCGTCCCGCGCCGCATTGTAGGCCGTCTTGTCGGGTTCGAGATTGATCTGCCCGTCTGAAACCGCCGTAAACGCGCCGCTCTGATAGACGACGCCCGCAATCGTGTTGGGGAAAGATTTGCTCCTCACGCGGTTCATGATGACCGCGCCGATGGCGACCTGCCCGGTATAGCTCTCTCCCCTTCCCTCCGCATAGATGCACTTGGCGAGCAAGTACAGATCGGATGAAGTGTAGGAAGAGCTTCCCGAAGAAGAGGACGAGGAGGACGAGCCCGAAGATGAGCCCGAACCGTTCCCGTTATTTAAGGCGTTGTAGCTGTCGTTCATGCCGAGCGCCGCAAAGGTCGCTTTGCCAACGACGCCGTCCGCCGTCAAGCCGTTCTTCTTCTGAAAGGCGATGACCGCCTTTTTGGTACCCGCGCCGAAGATGCCGTCCACGGCGCCCGTATAGTAGCCCCACTGTTTTAATCTGCGCTGGACTTCCTTGACTTCGCCGCCCCTGCTCCCCTGACGGAGAACGGCGGCCTCTTGGGCAAGCTCAAGCGCCGTATCGGCTATGGGCTGCGCGGTGAACTGATACGCCGCAATGCCCGTCGTGACTGCCGCAGTGAGGGCGAGAGCCACAGCGCCGATTGCCAAAAACTTCTTCATAAATTCCTCCTTACGCACAATGTGCGCAAGGTGAAAACTTTTATGCATGCTTTGTTTTTATCACGCGGCGCGCTTTACGGACATTCGCCGTAGCAGCGTCATGCTGCCCGGCTCGCTCGGGATGAGGGCTGGCGGCGTCATGCTGAGAAGAAGAACACAACGAAGTCCACGGAGGCCGTACCGAAGCATCTCGCCGCATTGTGTTCGCATATGCCTCGCGGAGTGCGGCGTCATGCTGAGAACGGGAACACAACGAAGTCTACATTAGCCGTACCGAAGCATCTCGCCGCATGCTTTACGGACTTTCGCCGCGAGATTCTTCGGGTTCATCCCCTTCCTCTCGTCCTGCCCCCTTTCTCAGAATGACGCGGCGGCTCGGGTGTCCGTAGCGGCGTCATGCTGAGAACGGGAACACAACGAAGTCTATGCGAGCCGTACCGAAGCATCTCGCCGCATTGTGTTCGCATATGCCTCGCGGAGTGCGGCGTCATGCTGAGAACGAGAGCACAACGAAGTCTACGGAGGCAGTACCGAAGCATCTCGCCGCATAATTTACGGACTTTCGCCGCGAGATTCTTCGGGTTAGTTCCCGTCCTCTCGTCCTGCTCCCTTTCTCAGAATGACGCGGCGGAGGGAGCAGGACTGCGTTCGGGCAGAGGACGGAAGCCTGTAGCGGCGTCATGCTGAGAACGTGAACACAACGCAGTCCACGGAGGCCGTACCGAAGCATCT
>CANQUY010000035.1 GCA_947627125.1 uncultured Clostridia bacterium | reverse complement strand
GATCGCAGACAATGTCAGCGGTGCATCCCTCATCAGTGTAGACCTCACGTCCGATTCTACCTATCAATACCTGTACTTCTCCCGTTCCAACGGGTCGGGACACTCTGTGGAGCGTGCGGTCATCAACGGCGAGGCCGTCAACTATCAGAACCTTCCCTATGAGGATCTCGACAACGAACCCTACCAGCCCGTGAAAGTGCTCAATGCAGAGGCCGCGGACAGCTGGTACCAGTTTGAACTCATCGGCACGAATCTTTTCTTTGCCGACGCCGACAGCGACGTCGCCTCCACTTCCTTCAATTACATTACCGTTGTTTCTCTTGCGAACAAAGAGGGCAAGCTCATGAACAACAAGGAACTCAAGGCCTTCACCGAAAAGTTCAATTCCATCATGAGCACGGACGCCAAGGTCGGCCTCCTTTCAAAGCTCTCCGCAAACAGCAACTCCAAGCTCTCCACCGCGCTCAGATATTACTTCCTGACGGGCAAGACGGAGCAGTTCACCGAGAATATCGACTTCGCCGTCGAGAACGACAAGAGCTATACCTACCTCTACACCGATGAGGAACAGACGGCGTTCGAGGCATTCACGACGAAGCAGGACAACGACCTCTTCAAGGGCACGGAGTATACCGACGAGGAGGGGAATTCCTACCGCACCTACGCCTACTTCGCCACGCAGATCGGCGAGATGACCGAGGCCGACACCGAGAAGGTGGACGACTATTGGAAGACGACGCTCGCCAACTTCGCCCTTCCCTCCGAGGAAGAGGGCGAAACGGGCCTTCCCGCGTGGGCATGGGCGCTGATCGGAATCGCGATCGCGGTCGTCGTGGTCGGCTGTGTGCTGGCTGTCGTCCTCGTTCTCCGCAAGAAGAACGGCAGTGAAGAGCCCAAGGAAGAAAAAATGGCCGTCGATACGACGGACGATACCGACGTAGACGTCTACGCCCCCGCCGAGCCCGTTGAAGAGCCCGCCGAGGAGCCCGTGGAGGAACCCGTTGAGGAACCCGCTGAGGAACCTGCAGAAGAATCTTCAGAGGAACCCGCGGCAGAACCCGAGGACGGGAGCGAGAACAAGGAAGCTCCCGAAGAGCCCACTCCCTCCGAGCCGCAGGAATAAAACGCTTCAAACCTCCGCTTCGGCGGAGGTTTTTTCATGTTCGAAAATGTAAAAATGCACAAACCGTAAAAAATGTTGTCATTTTCCTAAAAAATTTTTAAAAATACCACGCAAAACAGTTTACAAAAAAATTAAATCCTAATATAATTTATTAGCCCAATGGGGGGCGGAAAAAATCCGCAGGAGGTAGGGTAAGTATGGCACATTACGTCAAATGCCCGCGGTGCGAACTCAACTATATCGATGCCGACAAGCAGGAGTACTGCGACGTTTGTTTACGGGAAATGAAGGGGATCTTGAGCGATGCCGATGAGGTAGACGAGGACGAAACCCCCATGGAGGTATGTCCCGTCTGCGGCGAAAATATGATGCGCGTCGGCGAAAAGATGTGCGACGAATGCAAGAAAAAGGCGGAGTATGAGGTAGAGGAACCCGACCCCGACGACGATGACGACGAGTGGCGGGAATATCTCGACGACGACACGGACGATCTCGACGAGGAGATGGGGAAACTCGACGAAGCCATGAGCGGCGATCTCGACGTTGCCGAAGAAGAGGAAGAAGAGGAAGAAGAGGAATATCACGACGATGACGAAGAGGATCTCGACTACGTCACGGGCGATGAGATCTATTCCATCACGGGCGACGATGACGACGATGACGACGACGAGGACGACGACTTTTGATTTGTTAAAAACGGGGCAATAAGCCCCGTTTTTTTGTATATTGCGCTCATCCCTTGTCCTCATCCCGAGCGAAGCGAGCGGAACCCGTAAACCAACGGGAGCCTGTTGTGCGGCGTCATGCTGAGAACGTGAGCATAACGCAGTCTACGGAAGCTGTACCGAAGCATCTCGCCGCACGCTTTACGGACATTCGCCGCGAGATTCTTCGGGTTAATTCATTTTGACTTCGTACTTTCTCCGTTTCTCAGAATGACGCGGCGGCACGGCCCGCCCCCGCCATCATCCTGCTCCGTTTCCCAGAATAACGCGGCGGCACAAATTAAATTTCCCAAAGTCTACCCTATTTTAGACCGAATAGGTCTAACTGAATCATTTTAGACCAAATTGGTTTACCCTAAGGGTATGTACGGAAAACGGATCAGAGAACTTCGCGAGGAGCGCGGCATGTCGCAAGCGAAACTCGCCCAAAAACTCAATGTCACACAGCGCACCGTCAGCAGATTCGAGCTTGAGCAACACGACCTCGGCACACAGGACGTCATTGCCATTTGCCGCCTGTTTGAAGTTTCCGCGGATTATCTTCTCGGCCTCGAGGACGAGGCGGGCAACAAAAAATTTCTGTAATATGAACATTTTTCAGCGCATTGGAGAGGCGGTACGCAGGTACGACGACACCCACAATTTCACCTGCGATCTCTGCGGGAGGGAGGTGTTCGGCGGCGAAAGGGTGTGCGATCGGTGCCGAAAAATTCTCCCGTGGAACGATGGCAACATCTGTCCGCTCTGCGGCCGCAAGGTGGGGGAGCCCGGTATCTGCCTCGAGTGCAAGCAAAAGCGGCTCATGGTGGACAAGGCCCGTTCCCCGCTCCTGCACGAGGGCGAGGCCGCCCGCATCGTCGTCCGCGCGAAGAAGCAGAAATATTTTTACCGCACCGCCGCGGAGCTCATGTTTCCCCTTCTCGACGAATTCGGGGCGGACGCCTTCATCTTCGTCCCGATGACGGAACGGGCGCAAAAAAAGCGGGGCTACAACCAGTCCCGCCTCATTGCAGAGGAACTCTCCCGTCTGAGCGGCATTCCCGTGCTCGACGCCGTGTCAAAAATTCACGAAACGGGTGCGCAGAAATCGCTCGGCCGCACGGAACGGGAGAAGAACATGGAGGGGAGTTTCCATGTGACCGACCGCAAAGGGGTCAAAAATAAAAACCTCCTCATCATCGACGACACGCTGACGACGGGCTCGACGGTGAGCGAGCTCGCCACGGTCCTCAAGCGTGCGGGCGCGAAGGAGGTGAATGCGCTGACCCTGACGAGCGTGCACGACAAGCGCCCGTTCGGGCTGAAGGACGGAGAGAAGAAGTAGCCCCGGCGCTCTCATCCTAAGCGAACGCGAAGGATCCCGTAAAACGCACGGGAGCCTGTTGTGCGGCGTCATGCTGAGAACGTGAGCACAACGCAGTCTACGGAAGCTGTACTCATCTCGCCGCATGCTTTACAGACATTCGCCGCGAGATTCTTCGGGTTAATTCCCGTCCTCTCGTCCTTCCCGTGTTCTCAGAATGACGCGGCGGGAGGACTTCGTTCGAGGGCGTACCCCCACCCCTACCCCGCCCCCTTACGCAGGGGGCGGGCAAGAGGAAGGGCTGAATGAGCAACTTATATTCTTGTTTTTGCGGGCGCCTTGCGGATAGAGGGCGCCTTTTGTGTTGCCTCGGAGGCGCCACGGCGGTCCTTGCCGAGGAAGAAGAGCGCGATCGTATCGGGCCCGACGTGGGTCCCCGTGCAGATATCGTAATATTCCACAATGACGTCCTTCACGCCCCGCTCCCTCAGAGCCTCGGCGAGGGCAAGGGCCTCCTCCTCGCAGTCCGCATGGGTGATGGCAACGGTCTGCGTTTCGGGGTGAATGCAGTGGCTGTCGAATGCCGCCAAGAGGCTCGCGATCGCCTTTTTCCTGCCCCGCTCCTTGCCGCAGACGACAAGCTTCGCCTGCGCTTCCCCGTCCGCCTTGAGAATGGGTTTAATGTTGAGAAGCGCGCCCGCAAAGGCCACGGCGGCGGAGATCCGTCCCCCCTTTCTGAGGTACTTGAGGTCCCCAACCGTCACATAACTGTTCATTTTATAGCGGTTCGCCTCGAACCATTCCGCGCACGCGTCAAGACTTTCGCCCATATCTCTGAGGTCCGCCACGCGGAGCACGAGGAGCCCCTCGCCCATGGACGCATTGGAACTGTCCCCTATGACGATCCTCCGTTCGGGGAACTTTTCGCTGAGCTCCTTTGCGGCCAGAACCGCCTGCGCGTAGGTGCCGCTGATCCCCGAGGCGATCGTCACAAAAAAGACGTCCCGCCCCGCTTCGAGCACGGGGGAGATCTCCTCGATCATGCGTTCCTTGGAGATGAGAGAGGTGCGGATCTCCTTCCCCGCCCGCATCTTGGCGTAGTGCATTTTCGCCGCCTCGCGGAAGTTGCCCGCAGTGCAGTCCCGTTCTTCCCCGTCCTCGAGGAAACGGTAAGAGATGACGCGGATCCTGCGTTCTTTCAAGAGAACGTCCGGAATGTTGGCCGACGAATCCGTAAAAATTTCAAATGACATATTCGCCTCCCGAATATTTCTGACAGTATTTAGCATACCGCAGTTCCGCCCAAATTACAACCTATTGTCCCGCCTCGCTCGGCTACTCTTTGCCGCCGCGGCTCCACTGTGGAGAAAACGGACTCTACTCTGAGTAGAATGCACGATATTTCTGCAATATCTGTGCATTTTTTTCTTTTGAGGGTCATATCTTAGTATCGATCGGCGGGACAAAGGATATTCGTCAAAGTACGACAAAACTTCTGCAGAAAAGGCAAAATTCCCCCCGCACATTATGATAGGATATAGGAGATTCGGATGAAATTTTTCACCGTAAAGCTGAAAACGCTGCTTTCCGTCGGGGCGATTTTGCTCGCTCTGACCGTCGCGCTCGTCGCCGCAAATGTTACGGGAGCCGCGGAAGTGTATTCGAGTGCGAGTCGCTCCCTTCCCATCTACTGCGTCGGAAGAGAGGACAACAAAATTGCCATCTCCTTTGACTGCGCGTGGGGCGTCGAACACACCGACGAGATCCTCAAAAATCTCGAAGCGGGCGGCGTGAAGGCGACCTTCTTCACCGTGGAATTCTGGGCAAAGGACCACCCCGACTATTTAAAGAAAGTTTCCGACGCGGGCCACGAGATCGGCACGCACAGCGCGACCCATTCCTACATGTCCCGCCTCTCCGAAAGCGAGATCCGCGGCGAGCTGAAGTCCTCCGTAGACGCCATCACGGCCGTCACGGGGAAGCCCGTGGAGCTCTTCCGCCCGCCCTACGGCGACTATGACGACCTGCTCATCGACACGTCGAACGCAATGGGGCTGTATCCCATCCAGTGGGACGTGGATTCGCTCGATTGGAAGGACCTGAGCAGTTCGGACATTGCCGAACGGGTCACCTCGAGGGTGAAGAGCGGCTCCATCATTCTGTGCCACAACAACGGGCTGCACACGGCGGAGGCCCTGCCCATCATCATCGACACCCTCCGCGCCAAAGGATTTACGTTTGTCCCCATCGGCGAACTCATCTATCGGGAGAACTACACCATCGACGCCACAGGCAAGCAGCTCGCCCAAAACGCCGCATGAGAAATTGAAAATTGAAAATTAAAAATTAAAAATTTCGGCATCATGCCCACTTCTTGGGGGCGGCCCGAACAAAGTCATGCCCCCTCCTTGGGGAGGGGGGTAGGGGGCGGGGACATTCTGAATAAGGTCAACATTATCCCCTCATCCGTCACGGCAAGGACGGCCGTGCCACCTTCCCCCCAAGGGGAAGGCTTGCGGGCTCCCGTCCTCAGACCGAACGAAGTCATCCCCCCGCTCGGGCTCTGAAGGAACGGTTCTCATCAAAAACTCTGAAAGAAACACTTGGAGGTACACATATATCATGGATCACAGCACGGAAAAGAACAATCGGGTCTACTTTTGCGGAGAGATCGTCACCGAGGCGACCTTTTCCCACGAGGTCTACGGCGAGGGATTCTACGAATTCTACGTCAAAGTCCTCCGCCTTTCGGGTCAGGCGGACATTCTGCCCGTCACCGTTTCCGAGCGGCTCATCAAGGGGAACGACCTCAAGATCGGCAGCCGTATCTCCGCGATCGGACAGTTCCGCAGCTACAATAAGCTGGAAGGGGGCAGGTCCCGCCTCATGCTCACCGTCTTTGTGCGGGAGATCGTCGAGCCCACTTCGCAGAACCCCAACAGCATTGTCCTCTCGGGCTATATCTGCAAGCCGCCCGTCTACCGCACGACGCCCTTTAACCGTGAGATCGCGGATCTTCTCATTGCCGTCAACCGCGCCTACAACAAGTCGGACTACATTCCCTGTATCGCATGGGGGCGCAACGCAAGATTTGTACAGACGCTGAAGGTGGGGGACAGGATCGCCCTCTCGGGCCGCATTCAGAGCAGGGAATACCAAAAGCGTCTTTCCGAGGAGGAAACGGTGACAATGACGGCCTACGAGGTTTCCGTCAGCAAGCTCGCCGCCTACGACGAGGGGGACAATTTCGATTTGGACGGCGAGTTTGACCTCTACAGCCCCGCGGAACAGATCTATAACGCTTGACAATTCCCCCCGTTTCGGATACAATAAAGAAAAAGCCGAACGGGGTGACGTTGTGGCAAAAAAGAGGACGAAGAACGAAAAAATACGCGGAATTCAGGCGACGCTCGAAAGGCATCGCCGTTTCGACTTTCAGTATATCCCCATCCTCGGACACTATGTCATGCCCGACAAGAACTATGCCTACCGCCAACATGGGCTCGATCTCTTCCTCACGGGATTTTGGAGGACCGTTTTAAAGCTCTTCACCCGTCCGCTCTTTTGGATCGCCTACGGCGGCGTCAGCGTGAAGGGGAAGAAGAATTTAAAGGCGATAGGGAAGTCGGGGGCCATCTCCGTCTGCAACCACTTCAATTATCTCGATACTCTCCTCGTCCGCACGGCCCTCGGGCACTTCCGCACCTTTCACACCATGGGCCCGTGGAACAACAAGACGGGCTTTGCGGGGCATATCATCCGCCACGGCGGCATGTGGCCATTTTCCAAGGATCGGGAGGCGACGCGGAACCTTCTCGCCGAGATGGAACGCCAGCTCAAGAGGGGGAAGATCGTCAATTTCTATGCCGAGCAGGTCATGTGGACGAACTATCAAAAGCCCCGCCCCATGAAGGACGGAGCCTTTCACTATGCCATCAAGTTCCATGTGCCCGTTCTGCCCATTTTCTGTACCTTCAAGCGGAACAAAAAGGGACATTTGAAGCGGGTGCGCATCCACATTCTGCCTGCGATCTATGCCGACGAGGCGCTTCAAAAGGGGGAACGCCTGCAGGACATGAAACGCCGCGCCGAAACGGAATGGAAGAACTGCTACGAATCCGCCTACGGCATCCCGCTCCGATATGAGGATTGAAAGGGAACGCCATGATCAAGACTTCGATCCGCTTTTTTGAAGATGTGCCCGTGCGGGCGGTGTGGGACGACGAAACACAAAGCTGGTATTTTTGCGCAGCCGATATCGCGGAAGCCCTCACAAAGAGCAAAAATCCGCGTGTCTATTGGGCACAGATGAAACGGCGCAACCCGCAGTTGATTACAATTTGTAATCAACTGAAACTTACGGCGCGGGACGGAAAGTCCTACCTCACGGATGTGGTAGACGCTAGCGGGGTCAATACGGTCGTTGCGCTCATTCCCGCAAAGGACAGGGAGAGTTTTGTCCGTTGGCTGTCGGGGCTGGGCAGTACCGTTGACGAAAAGAGCAAGCAAAAGGCGTATGAACTCTTTGAGAGCGGCATGATCGACGAGATCGAAGTCGGCACCGTAAGGGGGTTACAGCAAATCCACGGCTATATTTTCGGCGGGCTCTATGACTTTGCGGGGAAGATCCGCGGGCTGAATATTGCCAAGGGCGGGTTCGCATTTGCCCCCGCAATGTTTCTCCCGCAAAATCTTTCCCTCATTGAAAAGATGCCGGAAACAACGCTCGGGGAGATCGTTCAAAAGTACGTTGAAATGAACATTGCCCACCCGTTCATGGAGGGCAACGGCAGGAGCACGCGCATTTGGCTCGACCTCATTCTGAAAAAAAACTTGCAGGTATGCGTCGATTGGAGCAAGATCGATAAGCGGATCTATCTTGACGCCATGAAAAGGAGCCCCGTCGACGCGTCGGAAATTTATCGGCTCATCGAGGGTGCGCTCACCGACGAAATCGGCAGCAGAGAGATCTTTATGAAGGGGATCGATTACTCCTATTATTACGAGGAAGAATAAAAAACCGTCACATATGTGACGGTTTTTGCGTTTTTCATCACTCTTCGGGGGGCTTGTCGTACCCGACGCGGGCGGTCTGTTCCCAACCTGCGTCGATGTTCTTGCGCGCATATCGGCGGCTGATAATGTAGATGGGGACGTATTCGAGCAGATAGAACGGGTTGAACAGCGCCGTGCCCGCCTTCTCCCAAAAGCCGAGCGGCTTGAACATTTCGGGGCAGGCGAGCATTGCGAGAACGCTATAGCCGAGGAGGAGCAGATACATGACTCCGAACGGCAGCACGATGAGGAACATCACCGCCTCGAACCACGGGCCCTCCGTGAGGGCATACCACGAGGCGATCCCCACGCCCGTCAGCACGGTCGCCACCGAAAAGACGAGGAAGAGAATGAGCGGCACGACGCCGAAGAAGTATTCCCATTCCCCCGAGGTAAAGGAGCCCCGCTTTCTGATCTGTTCCGTGATCTGCTGTTTGTACTTTTTATCGCACTGCGAGTAGCCCGTGAGCCAGCGCACGCGGCGGTGAAAATTGTCCTTATGGTGAAGGGCCTCTTCCGTATAGATGACGGCATAGGGATAGAACATGGAGCGGAATCCCTTCAAGAGGGAGTCGAGCTTGAGTTCGTAGTCCTCGGTGAGGGTCCTGTACGGCCATCCGCCGAGCCGTTCAATGACGGATCTCCTCACCATCATGCCCTGCCCGCACATGTTGAGGGGCATGTCCTTCTGCATGCGGTACTTGTTTCCCAAATCGTCCAAGATCGGCCAGGTGAGGGCGGAGCAGTTGGTGAACACCGTCCGCGCCTTTTTCCCGCCGAGATAGTTCTTTACATACTTCCGCGTGAGGTAGATATCGTAGTCGTGTTCGAGCGCGTTATTGAGCTCTGAAACGTACGATCTGTCGAGGACGGCGTCGGCATCGACAATGACAAACGCGTCATAAGTTGCGATTTTTTCCTTGATGGCCTTAAAATACCCGTCGAGCGCGTCCCCCTTGCAGGTCTGTTCGGGGACAATGAACACCTCTGCGCCGAGCTCCTTCGCGAGTTCGATCGTGGGATCGGCGGGGTCCTTCACGATGACGTTGACGTCGAAAAATTCCCTGTCGTAGTCCTGTTTTTTGATGGAGGCGAAGAGGTCCCCGATGACCTCGCTTTCGCCGCGGGCGGGAATGACGACGGAGATTTTTCTCCGCACATTGGCCCGCCTATAGGGCGGCTTCTGAAAGGCGTAACGGAACTGTATCAATTTTGGAATATACAGCAAGATCGCCAGCGCCGAGAGGCCGATATACAGGAACAATGTGATCGCGACGGGAAGGGACATACGAACTCCGCTTGGTTAATACTATGTACTCATTATAGACAATAATTTGGTTTCCGTCAAGGAAATACGGCAGATTTGTCAGAAAAGTATATGACAATTTTGAATTTTTCGCCCCTGCGCATCCTGCCCCTGCGCATCCTGCCCCCGCGCTCATCCTGAGCACAGCGAAGGATCCCATAAAACCAACGGAGCAGGTGCCGCCGCGTCATTCTGAGAAACGGAGCAGGACGAGAGGATGGAAACTAACCCGAAGAATCTCGCGGCGAATGTCCGTAGAGTATGCGGCGAGATGCTTCGGTAGAAACCCCGTAGACTGCGTTGTACTCCCGTTCTCAGCATGACGCCGCGGGGCATTGACTTCGTTTGAGGGCGGACCCACCCCCCTACCCCCCTCCTCGGGAGGGGGCATGGACAGAACCTCCTCGGGAGGGGGCAGGAAACCTTCATTTTTAATTTTTAATTTTCAATTTTTAATTAAAAAAAACGGCAGTACAAACTGCCGTTTTTGCAACATATGCGTCAAAAAACGATCTTTTCGGTGAGGAAGGAGATGATGCCCTCCTCGTCCAGCCGCACCTGCTCCATCGTGTCGCGGTCGCGGATGGTCACAGTGTCGTTCTCCATCGTTTCAAAGTCGATCGTGATGCAGTACGGCGTGCCGATCTCGTCCTGACGGCGGTACCGCTTGCCGATGGAGCCCGCTTCGTCGTAGATGACGGGGAACCTGCGTTTCAGGTTGTTCCAGACCTCTCTCGCCTTGGGCGCGAGGTTCTTCTGCAGCGGCAAAATCGCAGCCTTATATGCCGAAATCGCGGGGTGGAAGTGCAGAACGTTGCGCGTTTCGCCGTCGTCGAGTTTCTGTTCCTCGTATGCCTCGGAGAGCACTGCGAGCATGAGGCGGTCCGCCCCGATACTGTATTCGATGACATAGGGAATGAACCGCGAGCCGTCCATGGGATCCACATACTGCAAACTCTTGCCCGAGTATTCCTGATGGCGCGTGAGGTCGTAATCCGTGCGGTTGTGGATGCCGTTGAGTTCCTGCCAGCCCATGGGGTAGAGATATTGGATATCGCATGCCTCCTTTGCGTAGTGGGCGAGCTTATCGTGGTCGTGGAAGCGGAGGTGTTCCGCCTTGAAGCCCAAATCGAGAAGGAACTGCAGAGCTTTCTGCTTGAATTCTTGGTAATATTCCTCGTCCGTGCCCTCTTTGCAGAACCACTGGTGCTCCATCTGCTCAAATTCAATGGTGCGGAAGATGAAGTTCCCGGGCGTGATCTCGTTGCGGAAGGCCTTGCCGATCTGCGCAATGCCGAAGGGGACTTTCGCCCGCGTCGTGCGCTGGACGTTGAGGAAGTTCACGAATTCCCCCTGCGCCGTTTCGGGACGGAGATAGATCTTGTTCTGGCTCTCGTCGGTGACCCCGCGCGAGGTTTCAAACATGAGGTTGAAGGTGCGGATGGGGGTCCAGTCGAACCCGCCGCAGACGGGGCAGTGCACCTGATGTTCCTGAATGTACTGTTCCATTTCCTCATTCGACATGAGGTCGGGATTGACGGCTCCCTTGGAGTGCGCCTCGATGAGATTATCGGCGCGGTGACGGGTCTTGCACTTCTTGCAGTCCATCTTGGGGTCGGAGAAGGAAGTCGTGTGCCCGCTCGCCTCCCAAACGCGGGAGTTCATCAGAATGGCGGCGTCCACGCCGTAGGAGTTTTCGCTCTCCTGCACGAAGCGTTTCCACCACGCCCGCTTGATATTGTTCTTGATCTCCACGCCCACGGGACCGTAGTCCCACGTGTTGCCCATACCGCCGTAGATCTCGCTCCCGGGGAAGATGATGCCCCTCGCCTTGCAGAGCGCGACCAATTTCTCCATTGTGACAGCGCTGTTGTCCATAAACCACCTCGTGAAATTTCGTTCAGGATATATTATACAAGGATTTTTCCAAACGGTCAAGGAAATTGAAAATTAAAAATTTAAAATTAAAAATTAAAAATTGAGCGGGCGGCGGGCACAGATGCCCGCCGCCCGCTCATTCCGCCCCGCGTCATTCTGAGAACGCGAGTGGGATGAGAGAACGGGGACTAACCCGAAGAATCTCGCGGGACGATTTCTATACGGCGAGATGCTTCGGTACAGCTCCCGCGGACTGCGTTGTGCTCCCGTTCTCAGCATGACGCCGCCGCAGTACGGGACCGACCCCGCCCCGCGTCATTCTGAGAACGCGAGTGGGATGAGAGAACGGGGACTAACCCGAAGAATCTCGCGGGGTGTTTTTTTGCGGCGAGATGCTTCGGTTCTACTTCCGTAGACTGCGTTGTGCTCCCGTTCTCAGCATGACGCCGCTATGGGCCGCCGTGCGTTCAACGGGATCCTTCGCTGCGCTCAGGATGAGCGCGGGGGCACGGACATGAGCGGGCGGGGCAGGATGAGCGGGCGAGGGTTGCTCTCACCCACAAAAATTTGTCAAAAAAACCCTGCTCAAAAACTATGCAAATTGTGAAAAATATGATATAATGACAGACGGAATACTGTAAATAGATTCGGAGATACTATGGCGGACAATTTTATTGAACAATTCATTGACGACGACCTCGCTGCGGGGAAGATCTCTGCGATCCAGACGCGCTTCCCGCCCGAGCCCAACGGCTACCTCCATATCGGCCACGCAAAGAGCATGTTCGTCAACTTCGGCATTGCCGAAAAATACAACGGCAAGTGCAATCTCTTCTTCGACGACACCAACCCCTCCAAGGAAAAGACGGAGTACGTCGACGCCATCCGCCGCGATATCGAATGGCTCGGCTATCATTGGGAGAAAGAGGTCTACGCTTCCGACTTCTTCGATACCATCTACGCCTTTGCGGAACGGCTCATTGTCGAGGGCAAGGCCTTTGTCTGCGACCTCTCCCCCGAGGAGATCAAGGCAACGCGCGGCACGCTCACCGAACCCGGCGTCGAGAGCCCGTTCAGGGGCCGTACGCCCGAGGAGAATTTAAAGCTCTTCCGCGAGATGAAGGAGGGCAAGTACCGGGACGGGGAGAAGTGCCTCCGCGCCAAGATCGACATGGCCTCCCCCAACGTCAACATGCGCGACCCCGTCATCTACAGAATTCTGCATGCGACCCATCACAGGACGGGAGATAAGTGGTGCATCTATCCCATGTACGACTACGCGCACCCCATCTGCGACTATCTGCAGGGAGTGACCCATTCCCTCTGCACGCTGGAATTCGAGGACCATCGCCCGCTGTACGATTGGGTGGGCGTCAACCTCGGCTTCTCGCCCAAGCCCCGCCAGATCGAATTTGCGCGGCTCAACCTCACCAACCTCGTCATGAGCAAGCGGTATTTAAAGAAACTTGTCGAGGAGGGTTCCGTCCACGGCTGGGACGATCCGAGAATGCCCACCCTCGCGGGGCTTCGCAACCGCGGCATTCCCGCCGAGGCCATCAAGGATTTCTGCGCCCGCGCAGGTGTCACCAAGGCGCAGTCGGAGTGCGAGATCGGCTATTTCGAGGCCGTCGTGAGGGACTATCTCAACCTGAACGCCCCCCGCGCGATGGCCGTTGTCGACCCTGTCAAGCTCACCGTCACCAACTATGAGGGGAGCGAGGACGTCGAATTTGAAGTAAACCAGCTCGACGAGAACGCGGGCACGCGGAAGGTGAAGTTCGGAAAGGAGCTCTATATCGAGCGGGCGGACTTCTCTCTCGACCCGCCGCCCAAGTACCACCGCCTCAAGATCGGCGGCTATGCAAGGCTCAAGAGCGCATACATTATCCGCGCCGACGAGGCCGTGACGGATCAAGAGGGCAACGTCACCGAAGTGAAGTGCACCTACTTCCCCGAGAGCAGATCGGGCAGCGACACGAGCGGCATCAAGGCCCGGGGCGTTCTGCATTGGGTGAATGCGGAGAGCTGTATCGACGCGGAGCTCAGGCAGTACGACCACCTCCTCCGCGACGCCGACTACAGCGGGCAGGACTTCTCCGAGCGCATCAATCTCGACTCCGAGCACATCTTCTCCGCGAAGGCAGAGCCCTATCTCGCCGAGGCCGCGGAGGGCACGGCGTTCCAGCTCATGCGCACGGGATATTACAAGACGGCGGCGGAAAACGGCAAGCTCATTCTTTCGGAGATCGTTTCTCTGAAGGACAACTTCAATAAATAAAAATTACTTTCCTGCCCCATGGCAGAGAAAGGAGGAAATATGGATGGTATCGTGATCGGCGGTGTGGATATCACACTGTATGTCATTCTCGGCGTGTGCGGATTGGCGCTCATTCCCATGATCTATGGCGGGATCCGCGGATTCTACCGCCTCACCTGGATCGGCTGGGAGCTCCTCATCGCGTACGGCCTCGAACTGCTCATTCCCGCGCAGGCGAACATGGCCTTGTCGATCTTGCTCCTCATTGCCTTTTCGGCGCTCCC
>CANQUY010000034.1 GCA_947627125.1 uncultured Clostridia bacterium | reverse complement strand
CGAGATGCTTCGGTACGTTTTCCGTAGACTGCGTTTACTGCCGTTCTCTGCATGACGCCGCATGCCTTCGCTCAGCATGAGCGACCTTTAATTCATTATGAAAAGTATTGAAATTCAACATCTCAAGAAGTATTTCGGCGAAGTCAAGGCCGTGGACGACATCTCCTTTTCGGTGGAAAGGGGAGAATTTTTCGCCTTTCTCGGCGAGAACGGCGCGGGCAAGAGCACGACGATCTCCGTTCTCTGCGGCAAGTATCTGCCGACGGAGGGAAACGTTCTCATCGAGGGACAGCCCGTGGGCGCGGCGACAAAGCGGTCGCTCGGCGTCGTCTTTCAGGATAGCGTGCTCGATAAGTCCCTCTCGGTGCGTGAAAATCTCGCCTGCCGTGCCGCCCTCTACGGCCTTGCGGGGGAGAAGTTCGAGCGGCGGCTGAAGGAACTTTCCGCCCTTCTCTCCCTCGACGGGATCATAAAGCGGCCGTTCGGGAAACTCTCGGGCGGGCAGAAACGCAGGGCAGATATCGCCCGCGCCCTTCTGCATTCTCCCCGCATTCTCATCTTGGACGAGCCCACCACGGGCCTCGACCCCAAGTCCCGTATGCAGGTGTGGGAAACTGTGCATATGCTTCGAAAAATACAGCATATCACCGTTTTTTTGACCACACATTACATGGAGGAGGCCGCAGACGCCGACCATGTCGTGATCATCGACGGGGGAAAGATCAAGGCGGACGATACGCCCCTCAATTTAAAAAATCGTTATGCCTTTGATGCAATTACCCTATACCATGTCCGCGAGGAGGCTTTGCAAAATCTGTCTGTGCCCTACGAAAGGGTGGGCGGGGGATTCCGTATCCGCCTCAAGAATACGGCGGAGGCGGCAAGGCTCATTTCCGAACACAGCGACCTCTTTTCGGACTTTGAGGTGACCAAAGGGGGCATGGATGAGGTGTTTCTCGCCGTCACGGGGCGAAAGGGGGGATCGGTATGAAATTGCAGCTTCTCTCCCTCATCAAGCGGAATTGCAGGGTGTTTTTCAAGGATAAGGGCGTGTTTTTGCCCTCGCTTCTCTCCCCGCTCATTCTGCTCTTTCTCTTTATCGCCTTTTTGGGGAATATCTACCGCGACAGCATCCGTTCCGTTGCGGCGGGATTCGAGCTCTCGGACGGCATTGTGGAGAGTATCGCGAGCGGCTGGCTCGTTTCCTCGCTGATTGCCGTCTGCGCGGTGACCACCGCATTCATCGCAAATACCGTCATGGTGCAGGACCGCGCGTCGGGGGCGAGGAACGACTTCCTCGTTTCGCCCGTTTCGGAGCGGGTCCTCGCCCTCTCCTACTTCATTGCGACCTATCTCGTCACGGCCGCCATGTGCTTTCTTGCGCTCGGGGCGGGGTTCATCTACATGGCCGCCGCGGGTTGGCACCTCTCCGCCGCAGATTTTCTCCTGACCGTTGCGGATACCCTTCTGCTCATTCTGTACGGAACGGCCCTTTCCTCCATTGTCTGCTTCTTTTTGAATTCGCAAGGGGGCGTGGCGGCAGTCGAGGCGACCGTTTCCGCCGCTTACGGGTTCCTCTGCGGCGCGTATATGCCGCTTGCGAGCCTCACGGCGTGGCTGCAGAATGCCCTCATGTTCCTGCCGGGGACGTACGGCACGGGGCTTCTGCACCTCCATCTCATGGGCGGGGCGATCGACGCCATGGCGGAAAACAACGTTCCCCCCGCCGTCATGGAGGGCATGAAGCGGGGCTTCGATTGCACGCTGGAATTTTTCGGCTCCGCCGTGCCCGTGTGGGTCTGCTATCTCGTGCTCGCGGGGGCGGGGCTTCTCCTTCTCGCGATTTGCCTCTGTCTGAATTTCAGACGCGGACGAAAAGAGTAAACTTTTTACTTGACAAAAATTTCCATATATTGTATAGTTGAATGCAGGTTTGATTTCCATGAAAGTGAATGTCAAAAAATTGAGTGAAACGGCAAAATTGCCCGCCTATACGTCCGAATTCGCGGCGGGGGCGGACCTTTACGCCCTCGAGGAAACGGAGATCCCCGCGGGGGAAACCCGCTTTCTGCATACAGGCATTGCGATCGAACTGCCCTTGGGAACGGTCGGGCTCATCTATGCGAGGAGCGGACTTGCATCCAAGCAGGATCTTGCGCCCGCCAACAAGGTGGGGGTCATTGACTGCGACTACCGCGGCGAAGTCATCGTCGCCATGCACAATCACGGCGGCAAGACGCGCACGGTGAACGCGGGGGACCGCATTGCCCAGCTCGTCATTGCGCCCTACTACACGGCGGAATTTGCGGAAACGGAGGAGCTTTCAGAAACGGTCCGCGGCGTGGGCGGCTTCGGCTCGACGGGAAAGTGAGCGGCGCAGCCGCTCATCCTGAGCTCGTAGCGAAGGGGAAGGATCCCATAAAACCAACGGAGCAGGTGCCGCCGCGTCATTCTGAGAAACGGAGTAAGAACAAGGTCAATGTGACCTAACCCGAAGAATCTCGCGGCGAAAGTCTGTATAGTATGCGGCGAGATGCTTCGGTATAGCTCTCTTAGACTGCGTTGTGCTCTCGTTCTCAGCATGACGCCGCCAACGGACCTCCGTGCGTTTCACGGGATGCTTTGCTACGCTCGGGATGAGGGAGCCGTCCTTGCTTCCCCTTGTAGGGGAAGTACCCGCGCAGCGGGGGATAGGGTTAAACCCCTCAGTCACCTGCGGTGACAGCTCCCCTAAAAGGGACGCCGAGGGGCGAAATTCACAGGAGATTGTTCTATGCGCATGCGAAAAAAAAGACATTTGGAGCCGAGGATGGAAGCGTGCAAAGACATCCTTCTCGCCCGCGGCAAGCCCTGCAAAAATCTCAAGGAGGCGGCCGAAAATTATCGGTTTTTGCTCGACTATCGCGCGGTTTTCGGCAATGACAACCCCGTGGAGCTCGAGATCGGCTGCGGCAACGGCGGCTTTCTCCTCGAAAAGGCAAGGCGGGAGCCGAATACCAACTTTCTCGCCGTGGAGCTGTGCACCAACGTCATCCTTACCGCCATGGAGCGCACCAAGGCGGCGGGGCTCGGCAATATCCGATTTTTGAATGTCCCCGCGGAGATCTTGGAGTGCTACATTCCGCCCCGCAGCGTCGGCGTCATCTACCTCAATTTCTCGACGCCGCTGCCCGAAAAGAGCCGCGAAAAACAGCGGCTCACGTCCATGCGATTTTTAAAAATTTACGACTTATTGCTCAAAAACGGCGGCCGTATCGAACAAAAGACGGACAGCCGCGAATTCTTTGAGTTCTCCCTCGCAAGATATGAGGAGGCGGGGTTTACGGTGAGAGAGGTCACGCTCGATCTGCACAACAGCCCGTATGCGGCGGAGAACATTGTCACGGAATACGAGGCGAATTTTGCCTCCCGCGGGCTTCCCATTTACAGGGCCGTGGCGGTGAAAGGGGCGGACATAATTCAAAAATCAAAATGAAAAATTGCGGCGGAGCATATTCTATTGGAATGTTGCCGCCGAAAGAGAGAAATTCTAAAAAACCAAGCGGAGGTACGGCATGTGGTATGAAATCTTGTACCGTGTACTGAGTATCATCAATTACATCGTTCTCATCGTCATCGCGATCCCCGTTCTGTTGCAGCTCTTCTACGTCTGCGCTTCCTTTGTGAAGAAAAAGACCTTCCCCAAGAGCGAAGTTAAGGGCAGGATCGCCTACCTCATCCCCGCCCACAACGAGGGGGACGTCATCTACAACACGGTGAAGGGCGTCATCGAGGGGCAAAAATATCCGCGGGAGAAGTTCGACGTCTTTGTCGTCGCCCACAACTGCACCGATGACACCGCCCGCCTTGCGCGGGAAGCGGGGGCCATCGTTTTAGAACTCAACGACCCCGACCCCGCCCACCGCATGGCGCTCTATCCCTTGAAGCACGGGATCGAGCACATCATGAACCTCACCGAGGATCCCTATGACATCGTCATCCACCTCGATGCGGACAACCTCATCAATCCCGAATTCTCGTCGCTCATGAACGATGCCTATCAATCGGGCGTGGACTTTGCCCGCCCCTACGAGGGCGCCATCAACGCGACGCAGAACTTCTACACCAAGGCCTGTACGCTTTTTTACAGCTTTGATTCCCGCTACGGGAGCAGGGTGCGGGAGCGCCTCGGCATCGCCGCCCACGTCAACGGAAGCGGCGCCATGATGTCCGTTCGGATGCTCAAAGAGTGCGGCGGGTACGACTGCGAGAGCATCTCCGACGATGCGGAATTCAACTTCAACCGTATGCTCGACGGCTACAAGGGGCACTTTGTGGAGGATGCCGTCGTCTACGAGGATATGCCTTCTTCCTTCAAGGATACGCTGAATCGCAACAAGCGCATCGGCAGTGGGGGGATGAAGCTCTTAAAGACCCGCCTCATGACCATGGTCGGCAAGTTCTTCACAACGGGAAGATTCTCCTATATCGAGATGTTTTTGACGTATATCTTTAACTTTTTGACGATCTTGCTCGCCGTGTGGGTGCCCGCATATTACATCTATCACTTCACCTTCCTCAGCTTTGCGGCCTATGGAGGCATGACGCTCACGATGCAGCCCGTCTCCTATTACTACCATTCTCTCTGGAACACTGTCATCATCGGCGGCGCAATCATCGTGGGGCTGTTCCTCTTCTTCGGATACCTGCAAGCGCTTTTCTTGGTGCTGTCCGACTACAAAAAGCTCGGCGCAAAGCGGCGGCGGGAACTCATGTCGGCCGTGTTCCTCTTCCCCCTGTTCTTGCTCCTCTATGCCGCCACGCTCGCGATCGGCGCAATGAGCAAACCGAGTTGGGGCAAAGTCAACCGCAATGCAAAAAAATGATACATATGTCGCGATTTTGATAGATCACAAGCATCAAAGGAGGCAAAAATGGACGAAGATATCGCGCTCTCCATTGAACATTTGAGCAAGTCGTACGGCGATTTGAAGGCGGTCGATGACATCTCCTTTACCGTCACAAGGGGATCGCTGTTCGCCTTCCTCGGCATCAACGGCGCGGGGAAGAGCACGACGATCAACATCATCTGCAACATTCTCCCCAAGGATGCGGGGATCATCACCGTGGGCGGGCTCGACCTCGACAAGTCCGCGAGCGCCATCAAGAAGGACATCGGCATCGTGTTCCAGACGAGCGTGCTCGACAAGGAGCTCACGGTCAAGGAAAATCTCGAGATCCGCACGGCGTTCTATTCCCTCTCCAAGGAGGAGAAGCGGCGGAATCTCGACGAGATCATCCGCCTTTTGGAACTTTCGCCCATTCTGAATAAGCCCATCAAGAACCTCTCGGGCGGGCAGATGCGGCGGGTGGACATCGCCCGTGCCATGGTGCATCGGCCGCGGCTGCTCATCCTCGACGAACCGACGACGGGCCTCGACCCCAAGACGAGGCTTGCCGTGTGGTCGCTCATCGACAGCATCCGCTCCGAGACGGGCATGACGGTCTTTCTCACCACCCATTATCTCGAAGAGGCCGACAAGGCGCAGGATGTCGTCATCATGGACAAGGGGCACATCATCGCCCACGGCACCCCCAATGAGCTCAAAAATCTCTATTCGAGCGACAGGATCATCTGCCACAGGGCGCAGGATGCGGCCTTTGAGGCGGCGCTTGAAGCGGCCAAGAGAAGCTACTCCTACGACGCCGAGAGGGGGCGCTACCGCATCGACACGCACGGCGGGGAGGATGCCAAGGAAGTTTTGCAAAAATTCGGCACTTATATCACCGATTTTGAGCATTTGAAGGGCGACATGGACGACGTCTTTCTCAATGTGACGGGCAAAAATATGACGCTTGCGGGGGGAGAAAATGGCTGAGCAAAAGACAAGAACTGCGGATATCTTCTTCCAACTCACGCGGCGGCACCTCTTGGTGTTTTTCAAGAACAAGGTGCGCGTCTTGTACACGCTCCTCGTGCCCGTCATCATCTTTGTCGTGTATATCTTCTTTTTGCGGGGGATGGAGCTCGACATGGTCGAGAGGAACCTTCCCGCGGGGCTCACGCTGACGGTGGAACTTCACAATTATATCGCGGCCGTCATCGATTCGTGGATGCTCTCGGGCATCACGGCCATCTCCGTCATCACCGTTTCGCTCCAGACCAACAACGTCTTTGTGCAGGACAAGGAGAACGGCGTCAACCGCGACTTCGCCTCTTCGCCCATTCACAGAAATATCCTCATCGGCAGTTATTTCCTCTTCAACTTCACCGTCACGATGATCATCTGCCTCATTTTTTTGATCGTCTGCGCCCTCTATCTCGTCTGCATGGGGGAGTTTATGCTCACCTTTGCCAACGTGATGACCATCATCGCCGTGCTCCTCTATACGACGGTCGCGGCAACGCTCATGACGGTGTTTGTGGCTTCCTTCGTCAAAAAAGAGGCCACCATGGCGAGCATCGTGGCGATCTTCTCGACGGCGATCGGCTTCCTCATCGGCGCCTACATGCCGTTCGGACTGCTTCCCGCAAAGATGCAGTGGGTGGAGAACGTCTGCATGTTCATCCCCGGGACGCACGGGTGCGCACTGCTGAGGTACGCTTTTATGGAAACGCCCATCAAGGAACTCGGCAGCTATGTTTCCTCGCTCGGCATCGAGGGCGTGGAGACGCTCGTCGCCGACGTGGCGGGGCAGTTCGGGTATGAATTGAACTTTTTCGGCGTGACGGTCTCGCCCCAATGGCAGGCGCTTGCCAACGCCGTGTTCATCGTCATCTTCCTCGCGCTCAACATCGGCGTCGGCAAGAAGGTTTCCGAGGTGCTCGGCCTCGGCAAGAAAAAGAAGAAAAAACATCAATGATATGTGACGAAAACCCCCGCTTGCTTGCCTGCAAGCGGGGGTTTTAAAATTGAGCGCGAGAGGCTCATTTTAATTAAAAATTAAAAATTTAAAATTAAAAATTGTGGCGGGGGAGTAATTGAGAATGGCGGGCATGCCTAATCATGTCATGGTGAGCGTAGTCGAACCATCACCTTATTGCTGCGGTGACCCTTCGACTACGCTCAGGGTGACGTGATTAGAACGTCCCCGCCCCCTACCCCCTCCCCAAG
Source organism: uncultured Clostridia bacterium (assembly GCA_947627125.1). Taxonomy (GTDB): domain Bacteria; phylum Bacillota; class Clostridia; order Christensenellales; family Borkfalkiaceae; genus Gallimonas. The sequence goes on along the minus strand of CANQUY010000034.1, from coordinate 7,047 downwards.
GAGGGGGCATTGACTTCGTTCGGGCTCCGTTTCTCAGGGCGACGCGGCGGACGGACTTCGTTCAAGGACGGCACCTAACCCCTCGTTGATTTCTTTTCGCCCTTGAAAAGAATTCTTCGAAACCTTTTAAAACAATTCCTTTATCATCTGCGTGACGTAGGTGACGGGGACGAGGTCGATCTTGTCCTTGAATTTCTCACATATCTTCATGTTTTTTGAGGGAAGGACCACGCGCTTGAAGCCCATCTTGAGGCATTCGTTGACGCGCTTGTCCGCAAAATTGACGCCGCGGACCTCGCCCGTGAGGCCCACTTCCCCAAACACCGCCATGTATTTGTCGATGGGAATGCCCTTCTCCGCCGAAGCCAGCGCAGCGCAGATGGCAAGCTCGGAGCTCGGCTCATTCAATCGGATGCCGCCCATCGCGTTGAGGTAGACATCCTGGTTGCCGAGGGGAATGCCGCACCGCTTCTCGAGCACGGCGATGAGCACGATGAGGCGGTTCAAATCCACGCCGAGGCTCATTCTGCGGGGGAGCCCGTACTGCGTCTTGGCCATGAGGGTCTGAATCTCCACCATCATACAGCGGTTGCCCGTTTCACTGGGCGTGACGGCCGCGCCCGCCGCCGTTCCCCTGCTGTCCGAGAGGAAGAGGGAGGAGTAATCGGTGACGCCGAAGATGCCCTCGCCCGTCATCTCGAATACGCCCACCTCCTGCACCGAGCCGAACCTGTTCTTGACGGCGCGGAGGATCTTGAAATTTTCAAACCGTTCCCCCTCGAAATAGAGAACGGTGTCCATGATATGCTCGAGGACTTTCGGCCCCGCAAGCGTGCCCTCCTTGGTGACGTGGCCGATGATGAAGAAGGTGATCCCCCTCGATTTTGCGATGCGCATGAGCTTGCTTGCGCATTCCCGCACCTGCCCGACGCTCCCCGCGGAGGAACTCAAACTCTCCGTATAGACTGCCTGAATGGAGTCGATAATGACGTAATCGACTCCCAAAAAGCTCTCTTCGGCGTTCTCGATGCAGGTTTCGTTGAGAAGGAGCAGGTTGTCAGAATCGAGGTGAAGCCTCTCGCAGCGGAGCTTGACCTGCGAACAGCTCTCCTCGGCGGAGAGATACAGTACCTTTTGTTCCTTGGCAAGGTGAGCCGCAACCTGCGTGAGAAGGGTGGACTTGCCGACGCCGGGGTCGCCGCCCACGAGGACGAGGGAGCCCTTGACGATGCCGCCGCCGAGGACGACGTCGAGTTCGGGAATGCCGCTCGAGGTGCGTGCGTAGTGCTCCCGTTCAACCTTGGAGAGGGGAACGGGACGGGAGGAGAGGGGGCGTGGAGATTTGTTCTTCACGGGAAGAACGGGCGTAACGATCTCCTCGACCATGGTGTTGAACGTGCCGCAGTCGGGGCATTTCCCGAGCCATTTCGGGCTCGTGTACCCGCATTGACTGCATACAAACTGTGTGGTTGATTTCATATCTGCTCCGTTAGGGATAATTACAAATTGATACCGCCGCGTCATTCTGAGAAAGGGAGTATGTCGAGAGAACGGAAATTAACCCGCCCCGCGCGCGTTCTATTTGTGTCTAAGCGCGGCACGAGCGCGTAGCGCGAAGTTAGAATCTCGCGGCGATTGTCCGTAAAGCATGCGGCGAGATGCTTCGGTAAGGCTTCCGTAGACTGCGTTATGCTCTTGTTCTCAGCATGACGCCGCTGCTCTCCCCGCGTCATTCTGAGAAAGGGACGTTGAACGAAGTCCGAATACTTGACCCGAAGAATCTCGCGGCGATTGTCCGTAAAGCATGCGGCGAGATGCTTCGGTAAGGCTTCCGTAGACTGAGTTGTGCTCTCGTTCTCAGCATGACGCCGCCATCTGCTCCGTGCGTTTAACGAGATCCTTCGCGTTGCTCAGGATGAGCGCGCGGGGCAGGATGACGCCGCGAGGGGCCGACGTTCTCATTTACTCTCCGTATTTTTGCTGCATGTTGCGCCTGTGCTCCTCGGCGGAGATGCTGTGCGCCATGCAGTCTTTAAGACGGGTGAGAGCGGCGGTGAGCTCCCGCTCGCTCAAGACGTTCTGTTGCTTCTGAATGAACCTGCGCAGTCCCAGCGGGTCAAATGTGATGTCGCTCACAATGTGCTGCGTATTTCCCTCCGCAAACACGACGAGGGGGAATACAGCCTTGCACCTTGTGACATAGCTCACCTTTTTTGCGTGGGCAATGCTCTGCCTGACGGGGGAGTAGAATTCATGGCGAATGGAGCCGTCGCCGAGATACTGTGTCCACTGCTCCGCCTCGTCGTCGCCGTAGATGTCACCCGAGCGGTTCTTGGTTTCCACGACGAAAATGCCGCGGCGGGAGAGGAGAACGTGGTCGATCTCGACGCTCAGCTTGGAGCGCGGGTCGCTCAAGACGACGTTGTTGAGAAGGGTATCGCCCTCCTGCATGCACTTTTTGAGGACGACGGCGATATAATTTTCGCCATAGCGGCCCTTCCGCTCGCCGAGCTCCTCCTGCGTCGGGACATTGATTTTCTTTACCGCACGGAGAAAAAGCCATAGGATGAGGCTGAAAAGAACGATCGCCCCAAGTACGATGAGAATGATATAGATAGGCTTCATAGGCATGATGAGTTCCCCGCCCCTTCGGGAAGGGGGCAGACGCTCATCCTGAGCCGTAGGCGAAGGATCTCATAGACCCACGGACTCCGTTTGAGGGGATTCTTCGGCCTGCGCCTCAGAATGAGCGGTAAATCAAATGTGACCAAGTAAAACCATGGCGTAGGCGGTAATGCCGCGGCCCTCGCCGATATAGCCGAGCTTTTCGTTCGTGCCCGCCGCAATGGCGACGTTTTCGCAGCCGAGCGCACGCCTGAGGTTCGCCCTCATTGCCTCGATATGGGGGGAAAGGCGGGGCAGTTCACAGAGAATGGAAATGGAAACGTTCTGCACTCCGAACCCACGATTTCGCAACATAACCATCACTTTTTCGAGCAAGAACATGCTGGAAATGCCCTCGTACTGCGGGTCGGTATCGGGGAAGTGAAAGCCGATATCCCGCTCGCCAATGGCAGAGAGCAGGGCGTCCATGAGGGCGTGGACGGGCACGTCGCCGTCGCTGTGGGCCTCGAGCGCACGGTTGGAGGGAATGACGACGCCGCAGAGGGTAATATAGTTCAGATTGAGCCGCGCAATGCCGCGGTCGATCTCCTCCTGATGGGCAAACGCATGGGTGTCCACGCCGAAGCCGACGCGCTCGGAAATCACAAAATCTTGCACATATGTGAGCTTTTTATTGCATTTGTCCCCCAAAAAGAGATGGGGCGGGGCAATGTACTTTTCGTAGATCCCGCTGTCGTCGGTGAAAGCGGAAAGTGTGCCGTCCGCCTCCGCCCGTTCGTAGGCGCGGAGAAGTTCCCCGCGGCGGAAGCCCTGCGGGGTCTGCACGGTGAAGAGCTTGTCCCGCGGGACATGGCTGCCGATTTTCCCGTCCTCTGCCAAAACGGCGGTGTCAGTCGTGGGGAGCGAACAGACGCCGCTGCCGAATTTTTCAATACTTATGATGCAATTTTCTATGATCTCGCGGGTGACGAAGGGACGGGCGGCGTCGTGCACGAGGACGGTTTCACCCGTTGCCATTTTGAGGGCATGCAGAACGCTCTCCGCCCGCGTTTCGCCGCCGATGACCGTATGTGCATTCTCGTATTGAGAGAGGAGGGGGAGGATCTTTTCCTCGTCCTCTCTGCGGCATGCAACGAGAATTTCGCCCGCATATGGCGCGAAAACGGAGAGAGAGTGGCAGAGAACGGGCAGGCCGTTCAGCGCATGGAGGATCTTGTTTTCGGGCAGTCCTGCCCGATTGCCGCTTCCCGCGGCACAGAGAATGAGAGAGAGCATAGTAAATTAAAAATTTAAAATGAAAAATTAAAAATTGAGCGCGCAGCGTTCATGCTGACCCTGAGCATAGCCGAAGGGGAAGCATCCCGTTGAACGCACGGAGGCCTGTGGCGGCGTCATGCTGAGAACGAAAGCATAACGCAGTTTACGGGAGTTTTACCGAAGCATCTCGCCGCAATGTAGTCCGTAAACGCCCCGCGAGATTCTTCGGGTTAGGTATTCGGACTTCGTTCATTTTCCGTTTCTCAGAATGACGCGGAGCTGCTTCCGTGCGTTTTATGGGATCCTTCGCTGCGCTCAGGATGAGCGGGCGGGGCAGGATGAACGGGCGGGGCAGGGAGCCTCATAGGACTTCGTACAGCGAAGCGGCTTCGTCCTTTTTGACGGTTTCTTTGATGGCGAGCACGCGGAAGCGGAGCACGCCCGTTGAGAACGCGAGCTCCACGACGTCGCCGACCTTCACGCGGTAGGCGGGCTTGACTTCCTTTCCGTTGACGCTGATTTTTCCCGCGCTTGCGGCTTCCTGCGCCACGGTCCTGCGCTTTAAAATGCGCGATACTTTTAAGAATTTATCAATTCGCATGGTTTTTGGATTGAAAATGATGGGGGAGGGATGGAGAACGGAAACGTTCTGATTGCGTCATGGTGAGCGCATGACTGCCTGTGGCGGCGTCATGCTGAGAACGAAAGCATAACGCAGTTTAGGGGAGTTTTACCGAAGCATCTCGCCGCAAAGTAGTCCGGAAACGCCCCGCGAGATTCTAACTTCGCGCTACGCGCTCGTGCCGCGCTTAGACACAAATAGAACGCGCGCGGGGCGGGTTAGGTATTCGGACTTCGTTCCAGCTCCGTTTCTCAGAATGACGCGGGAGCTGCTCCCGTGCGTTTTATGGGATCCTTCGCTGCGCTCAGGATGAGCGGACGGGGCAGGATGAGCGGGCGGGACAGGATGAGCGGGCGGGACAGGGATGAACCCCTCAGTCACGGCAAGGGCGGCCGTGACAGCTCCCCTGAGAGGGGAGCCGAGGGGGCGGAAATGCCGCAAAAAGGGACTTTTTTTGTCGATTTTGTGAAAAAGTTTTTTTCTGCGGCAAAAAGCAGTTGACATCTTTCGCTTTGAAGTCTATAATAACATACTGTATCATTATGTTCAAAATGCGTTTCTCTGCGCTTTTCGCAATTTGCGGCACAGAGATTGCGCCCCGCCTTTCCTCTTATTATAGCGCGGAATCTTCCGCTTGTAAAGGGGAAAGACGGCAAAAAATTCGGACATTTCGATTTTTATCGATGAAAAGATATACTCGGTAGATCGCCAAATGATAACAACAGTTATAAGGAGTTATTTGACGGATGAACTTACCAATCTACAAGTACGGCAAGGTCGAAAGACGGAAATTCGGCAAGATCAACGAAGTGATCGACATTCCCAACCTCGTCGATATCCAGAAGGAAAGCTACGACACCTTCATCAACGAGGGCATTTCGGAGATCTTTGAGGATTACTCGCCCATTACCGACTTTTCCGACCACTTCGAGCTGTATTTCCTCTCCCATGAATTCGGCAAGGCGTCGAAGTATGACGAGAAGGAATGCCGCAACCGCGACGCGACGTATGCCCTTCCCCTCCGCGTGAAGGTCCGCCTCGTCAACAAGGTGAAGGGGAATATCCTTGACCAGGACGTCTTTATGGGCGATTTCCCGCTCATGACCGAGAACGGGTCCTTCATCATCAACGGTGCGGAGCGCGTCATCGTGTCCCAGCTCGTCCGCTCGCCCGGCGTCAACAACGACGTCGAAACGGACAAGACGGGCAAAAAGATCTACGATACGACGGTGATCCCCAACCGCGGCGCATGGCTCGAATTCAAGCAGGATCCCTCGGGCGTTCTCTGGGTGAGCGTGGACAGGCGCAGGAAGCTGACCGCAACGGTGCTCCTCCGCGCCCTCGGCTACGGTTCCAACCGCGCCCTTGAGGAACTCTTCGAGGGCGACAAGATGATCGCCGCCACCATTGCGAGGGACGAAAAGGAGAACCCGCCCATCCGTTCGGAGTACGACGGCCTCGTTTCCCTCTACAGGCGTCTGCGCCCCGGCGAAGTTCCGACGGAGGAATCCATCCGCCAGCACCTCAACATGCTCTTCTTCGACCCGAGAAGGTACGACGTGGTGAAGGTCGGCAGATACAAGTTCAATAAGAAGCTCAACCTCGCGTACCGCCTGCCCGGCTGCCGCGTCGCGGACGACATTATCGACCCCGAAACGGGCGAAGTGCTTGCGACCAAGGGGCAGACTGTTTCCGAGGAACAGGCCCGCGCCATCCAGAATGCGGGCATCAACGAGATCTTTGTCCTCGTCAACGACCCCGCAGACGGCGAGATCCGTCACAAGATCATTGCAAACAACACGGTCGATTTCAGCGCACTGTCCGATAAGGACCCCAAGGTGTTCGGGCTCTTAAAGACCGTTTACTATCCCAACTTCAAGTTCTCCAAACAGCTCGCCGAGGCCTGCGAAACTTCTTCCGTCGAGGAAGTCGCCGAAATGTTCAAGGACGAGATCAACAAGGTGTACTTCACCCGCGAAACCGATCCCGAGGCGGACGAGAAGCAGGAGGAGAAGAAGAACCGCGAGAAGCGGAGAGAGAACCGCATCAAGTTCGTCACGGCCTGCAAACTCTTCCACGAGATCCTCGCCCGCACCCCCTATGTGCAGGATCCCTTGGCTCCCGTGGACCTCGAGAAGCAGAACCTCATCGGCGGACTTCTCACCCCCGAAGAGAGAAAGACGGTCAAGCCGCTCTGCGAAAAGCTCAACCACAAGTGCATCACGGTAGACGATATTGTCGCCGCCGTTTCCACCAACCTCGACCTCTGCTACGGGATCGGCACGATCGACGAGATCGACCACCTCGGCAACCGCCGCGTGCGTTCGGTCGGCGAACTTTTGCAGAACCAGCTCCGCATCGGTATGTCGAGATTGGAGCGCCTCATCAAGGAGCGCATGGCCACGGCCGACCCGCAGGAGGTCACGCCCTCGTCGCTCATCAACGTGCGGCCCATTTCGGCGGTCATCCGCGAATTCTTCGGCTCCTCGCAGCTGTCGCAGTTCATGGACCAGACCAACCCCATTGCCGAGCTCACCCACAAG
>CANQUY010000033.1 GCA_947627125.1 uncultured Clostridia bacterium | reverse complement strand
ATATCCGTTCCCGAGATCTCGGAAACGGCACAGGTCGGGAGAACGACCTATTTTCGCAACTTTTCAAGCAAACAAGAGGTAATCACCTTTAAGTTTGTCAGATTATGGGAACGCTGGTCAGAGGAACATAATGTTTCGGAACGCAAAAACTTTACACCCGAAAACGGCTTGACCTTTTTTGAATACAATTACAGCATCAAAGATCTCCTTGCGCTTTGTTATGAACGAGGCTTGCAGACAGCGATCTACAATTCTTTTTATGAAATTATGGTGCCGCAGTATGGCGAGAATGCGCTCGAATGCTACAAAGGTAGGTTTTACTCCTATGGGCTGTTCGGGCTACTTGACGAATGGGTTAGGCGCGGCTTCCACGAAACGCCGCAGGAAATGCAGGAGTATATCAATCAGATCTGCAAGAACTGACTATAAGAAAAGCAGGGATCATCCCTGCTTTTTGTCGATTCGTTCAAAGGTATATTCCGATGAAAATATTGTTTGTCCTATGGAATTCACCCTTAGCGGACGGTTTTTGTATTAGGAAAATTTGAGGCTCACTCCTCTGTTTCTGCGGGAGCGGGCTCGGTATCAGAAGCGGAAACGGGAACGGTCTGCGCGGCCGCGGCTTTCCCCTCGGCAAGGCCCTTGACGTAGGAATCGGCATTCACCTTTACAATGTTGAGCGCATAGACGACGATGGGAATGACGATGAGCACCGCAAGAATGAAGTTGATGAACATGACAAGGAAGAAAAACGCGGCGACACACAGAAAAATGAGTGCGACGGAGGCGAGATATTCCAACAAGTTCTTCCCGTTCACGACTTCCTTGAACGGAACGGTCTTGTTTCCGTACACGATCCACGAAGAAGTGAGCGCGAGGAAAGCGTAAGCCGTGACGATGACGGCAAAGACGAGCAAGGAATAATAGCGGATCGCGCCCGCAAGCGCAAAGGCGCCGCTGAGCACCAACGATTCCACGAACGGGATGACCGTGTTCGCGACGATCCATTTTTTGAATCCGCGCCGCGCGTTCTTTCTGCGCACCATAAAGCCCGTTGCATAGTTTGCAAAGAGCAGTCCGAGATAGCAACAGACGATGGCGAGCGTAAACTGCAATCTGATCGCGGCGGAAAAATCCACGACGATCGCCGTGAAGTCGGCTGTGAACGCCTCGGAAGAGCTGCCGAGCAGTTCAAAGAATTCCCTGACGGTCGTGAGGACCCATTCCGTATCGATGATCTGCCCGATATAGTTGAAAATATTTCCGTCCCACGTCAGCTTTTCACCTGCATAGACGATAAACTCCGAAACAGAGATCTCCGACTGCGACACCGTGCTTGAAACCAGCTCCGAAAGCGCGCCGAGCGTGGATGTTGCGCTCCCGATCGCGGCAGTGACGAATCCGAAGATCGCAAGCAACACGAAGAGATAGATGATCCCCATCGGAATAAAGACATAGAGAATGCTGTTGCAAAAATTCTTCAGCGACGTCTTTATCATACGTTTCTCCCACAAAAAAACACCGCAGAGGCGCGCCGTGCCGTTTACTCCTCTTCGTCGTCCTCTTCGGGCATATCGACGTTGTGATAGACGTCCTGTACGTCGTCATTCTCTTCGAGCCGCTCGAGCATCTTCTTGAATGTTTCGAGCTTTGCGGGGTCGAGCGTGATCTTGTTCTGCGGGATCATCGAGATCTCCGCCTGCAAGAATTCCAGCCCCTTGCCCTCGAGGAAGGTACGGACCTGCGAAAAGGCCGCGGGTTCGGTGTAGATCTCGTACACATCTTCCTGCGTGAGGACGTCCTCGGCGCCCGCTTCGAGCGCAAGATCCATGATCTCGTCCTCGGACATCGTCTTTTCCACAACGATAAGGCCGCGGTTGTCGAACATATAGCTCACGCTCCCCGTCGTGCCGAGGGAGCCGCCAAATTTCGACATGGTAGAGCGGACCTCGCTCGCCGTGCGGTTGATATTATCGGTCAGCGTGGAAATGATGACGGCCGACCCGCCGACGCCGTAGCCCTCGTAGGTGAGTTCCTTGAATTCCTTGTCGCCGAGTTCCCCCGCCGCCTTCTTGATGGAACGCTCGATATTGTCGTTGGGCATGTTCGCCGCCTTCGCCTTTGCACTGATATCGGCGAGCTTGGAATTGGTGGCGGGATTGGGATTCCCCTTTGCCGCGACGGCGAGTTCCCTGCCGATCTTCGTAAAGAGTTTGCCCCTTGCGGCGTCCGCCTTGCCCTTCTTGGCCTGTATATTGTGCCATTTGCTGTGACCTGACATAATTTATACTCCTTTCTTTAATAGATACATCAAGATCCCCGCGGAAACGGCGGCGTTCAGACTCTCCATCCGCCCGTCCATCGGGATGCCGACAATGTGATCTGCCCGATCCCGCACAATGTCCGAGAGGCCGTTCCCCTCGTTCCCGATACAAAGACAAAATCTCTCGGGTGCATGGAATGTGAAGATATTTTCACCGTCCATATCCGCAGCAATCTTTGGTATGTTTTCAAGACAAAACAAAATTTCCTCTCTCGTGCCGCGCATGAGTTTTGTGTGGAATACGCCGCTCATGCTCGCCCGCACGCTCTTGGGGGAATAGGGGTCGGCGCAGTCGGCGAGATAAACTTCCTCATACCCTGCCGCGGCGGCCGTTCTGAGAATGGCGCCGACGTTGGCGGGATCGGCCACACCGTCCAAAAAAAGACAGCTCTTTTGGGGCGACTCCAAGCTATATTGAGGGATTTTTACTTCCGCCACAATGCCCTGCGGGGTCTTTTCGTCGCAGACTGCCCTAAAAGCGTCCTCGCCGAGCGTCACGCAGGGGAAATCATACGTTTTCCCCTCATACCCCTCCCGAACGGCGAGGCGGACGACTTCGAGCCCGCTTTGAAAGCAATCAAAGAAGAGCTTGGGCCCCTCGACGAGGAAAGTCCCTGCGTCCCTTCTCCCCTTTTTGTCCTTGAGGGAAGCGAGCTCCTTGACGATGGGATTTTGTTTTGATTTGATAACAGTCATGACAAAAAAGCCTTTCTCGGAAAGGCTTTTGATTGTTTAGAGAGCTGCCTTTGCCTTGCCGCAAATTTCCGCAAAGGCTGCGGGATCGTTGACGGCGAGGTCGGCAAGGATCTTGCGGTTGAGCGTGATACCGGCGAGGTTGAGCCCGTGGATGAGCTTGGAATAGGACATTCCGTTGAGTCTTGCGCCTGCGTTGATACGGGCGATCCAAAGTTTGCGCATGTCGCGCTTTCTCAGTCGCCTTCCGACGTAAGCGTACTGAAGTGACTTCATCACCGCCTGGCGGGCAATGCGGTAGTTCTTGCTCTTGCAACCATAGTAACCCTTGGCGAGCTTAAAGATCTTTCTGCGTTTTTTTACTGCGTTGACGGCTCTTTTAATTCTCATGGCCTACCTCCCTTAGTCCTTGTAGGGAATCATGCGCTTGACGGTATTTTCCTGCGTTTCGGAAACGAGCGTGGATTTGCGCAGATTTCTCTTTCTCTTTCTGTTCTTGGTTTCTGCCTTGTGGTTCTTGCCGCCGTGGGCCCTGTTCACCTTACCGGATCCCGTGAGCCAGAAGCGCTTTTTAGAACCGCTGTGCGATTTCTGTTTGGGCATTTCTGTATCCTCCAAATTGCTTTTTTATGATTTCATGTGCCTTATTAGGGCGTTATACCTTTATTTCTTGGCGGGGGCGAGGATGAGTATCATGTTCCTCCCCTCCATGTTGAGCGGCTTTTCGATGACCGCGATCTCCTTCAGCCCTTCGTAGAAGTTCATGATGACATCTCTGCCCAAATTGGCATGCGCCATCTGCCTGCCGCGGAAACGGATGGAAACCTTCACCTTGTTGCCCTGCTCCAAAAACTTCTGCGCCTGCTTGGCCTTGACGTTGAGATCCCCCACGTCGATGGTCATGGAGAGCTGGACTTCCTTGAGCTCCACGATCTTTTGGTTGCGCCTGTTCTCTTTCTCCTTCTTGGCCTGCTCGAACTTGAACTTGCCGTAGTCCATGATCTTGCAGACGGGCGGGACTGCTGTGGGAGAAATTTTGACGAGGTCGAGCCCCGCCTCGTCGGCAAGGCGCTGTGCCTCGCGGGACGACATGACGCCGAGCATTTCGCCCGTTTCGGAGATAAGACGGACCTCACGGTCGCGGATCTCGCCATTTAACTGATTCTGATTCTGTTTACCTGCCATAGTCCTCTCAAAAAATTAAAACGGGTTTCGCAGCACGCAAAACCCGTTGAACTCTTTTATGCACGGAAAAAACCGTGACATTCCCGAAAATTCATTGACCCGCATCACTGAAGCGATCGCGGAGAGAAGGTTTTGCCTCTGCTTGACATAGAGAGTATACCACAGGGAAACCCTCTCTGTCAACTGTTTTTCACTCCTTTTTTCATGAATTTTTGTTACATTGAGGACACTGCTGCCTGAATGGAACAAAGGATCATCAGAACTTTGCATTCCATGCTTCAAGCTCCTCGGAGAGAGGAAAGGCCTCTCTGAACCGTTGGACGATCTCCTTCCTATGGCTCAAAAGGTAGACGGCGGAGCTATCGTAGGCAAAGATCTCGATCTCGGACAGCGGATGCTGCATGGAGATCGGGTTGTTGAAATACATCTCCGCATCCCCCTCATTTGCACATCTCGGCAACGGGAAACACCGCACTTCCTTAAGCGAAACACCCGGGGGAAACCCGCAGATCAAGCCCCAGATCCACTGCGGGTCGTACTGCTTTTGAAACCTTGATAATTCCTCGCTTGACCACCAAAGATAATCGCGTTCAATGCTCGGAATATCTATATTCCATTCAAAATCCGTGATCAGCCAATGGTATCCCGCGGGAATTCCGCCGATCCCGCGAAGAACACGGGACAGATCCGTATAGGAATCTTCTCCCCTTTCGAGGACTGCACCGAACGTACGCATCAGAAGATGACCTTGTTTTCGTCCTCTTCGACAACGAGGGCGATGAAATCGTCCTTTGTCATGGAGCCGATATCCCCCGCGCCGCGCTTGCGGACGGAAACGCTGCCGTTTTCCACCTCTTTATCGCCCACGACGAGCTTATAGGGCACTTTCTCCTGCTCTGCGTCGAAGATCTTTCTGCCGATCTTCTCGTTGCGGTAGTCCGCAGAGGCACGGATGCCGACCGCCGTGAGTTCTTCGACAACTTCCTTCGCATAGTCGGCCGCCCTGTCGGTGACGGGGAGGACCTTGACCTGCTCGGGCGCGAACCAGAGCGGGAACGCCCCCGCGTACTTCTCGATGAGCATTGCGAGCGTTCTCTCGTAGCACCCGATGGAGCTGCGGTGGATGACATAGGGAGTCTGCTTGCTGCCGTCCGCGTCCACATATTCCATGCCGAAGCTGTGGCCCGCCGCAAAGTCGATCTGAATGGTGATGAGGGTGTCCTCCTTGCCATAGACGTTCTTCGTCTGCACGTCAAGCTTGGGTCCGTAGAAAGCCGCCTCGTCGTCCGCTTCGACATAGTCGAGCTTGAGATCGTCGAGGATCTTCTTCATCATGGCCTCCGTCGCATTCCACGCCGCGTCGTCGTCGATGTACTTATCGGACTTGGACTTCCCCCTCTTGGAGAAGCGGAAGGTGACGTCCCCGCGCATGCCGAGGCAGTCGAGGATATAGTAGGAGAGATCCAAACAGCGCTTGAACTCCTCCTCTACCTGCTCCTTGGTGCAGATGATATGCCCGTCGGAGAGGGTGAACTGGCGGATACGGATGAGCCCGTGCATCTCGCCCGAGGCCTCGTTTCTGAATTCCGTTGCCGTTTCCGAATAGCGGCAGGGAAGATCGCGGTAAGATTTGAGCCCGTTTTTATAGATCTGATACTGGAAGGGGCAGGTCATGGGACGGAGCGCCATGATCTCGTCGTCCTTTTTGACGGCCTCGCCCTTCGCGTCGATCTCGCCGAGCACAAACATTTTGTCACGGTAGTGCGCCCAGTGGCCCGAAATTTTGTAGAGGTCGCTCTTGGCCATGTTGGGGGTCTTGGTGATCATGAATCCGCGCTTTGCCTCCTCGTCCTCGACGAAACGAGAGAGGATCTGAAGCATTTTTGCCCCTTTCGGCATGAGAATGGGAAGCCCTTGGCCAATGACGTCGCTCGTCATGAAGATGCCGAGGTCCCGTCCGAGCTTGTTATGGTCCCGCTTTTTGGCCTCTTCGAGCTTCTGAATGTAGGCCTCGACCTCATCCTTCTTTGCAAACGCCGTGCCGTAGATACGGGTGAGCATCTTCTTGTTGGAATCCCCTCTCCAATAGGCGCCCGTGATGGAGAGGAGCTTGAACGCCTTGATCTTCCCCGTGGAGGGAAGGTGCGGGCCGCGGCAGAGATCGACGAACGTCCCCTGCTTATAGAAGGAAATTTCGGCGTCCGCGGGAAGATCCTTGATGAGTTCCACCTTGTAGTTTTCGTGATACCGCTTCATGAGGGCAATGGCCTCGTCGCGGGGCAGGGTGAAGCGTTCGATGGGGAGATTGCTCTTGATGATGGCCTTCATCTCGGCCTCGATCTTGTCGAAATCATCCATCGTGATGGGCGTCTTGAAATCGACGTCGTAATAGAACCCGTTCTCGATCGTGGGGCCGATCGCGAGTTTGCAGGTGGGATAGATGGTCTTTAATGCCTGCGCGAGCACATGCGAACAGGTGTGGCGGTAGACGTCGAGTCCCTCCTTGTCTTTGAGGGTGACGAGTTCAAGACTGTCGCCGTTTTCGAGTTTTGCCGAGAGGTCGCACAGCTTCCCGTTGATCTTTGTGGCAACGGCATTTCGCGCAAGCCCCTCCGAGATCTTCAGGGCCGCATCATAGGCCGACGCGCCGTCGTCAAGTTGAAGCAAATCGCCGTTTTTGAGTGAAATTTCCATGGTTCTCCTCCTATTATGTCAGACATAGTACTTCGCATAATGCGAAAAAATAAAAATTCGCCCTCAAAATCCCCCTCTCGGGTTCATTTAAGGACGCAAATTCCGATTTGCGCGGTTCCACCTTAATTGCTCTTTGAAAGAGCCGCTTTCAGATTGGTTGAGATAAAATAAAGCGGTTTCGCCCTCCGAAAACCTCTGCGGACCTTTCAGCCACGGGCCCGTTCTCTGAAAGAAACTTTCGGCGCTACTTGTCTTTAAGTACTTCCTATTGTAATTTGCAATTCCGCGTTTGTCAAGAAAATATGGCCCTCTCGGCATAAAATTTTTGTAAAAATTCGCTGACCTCATCCTCGACGTCCCCGAGGCAATACACGAATCCTGCGTCGGAGAGCATGATCTCCGTTTCCGTGTCCTCCTTGCCGAAGAGCCAGCTTCTTCTCAGCGGCTTAAAATTTTCGCCGAACACCGTATTGCCCTGTAAATATACCTTGTTTTTGCTCTCCCCCACGAGAAAATCGCAGAACTGTTTGAGATCGTTTGCGGAAAAGCCCGCGGGGACATATTCCACAATGTGCTGCCACTTTTCCCTGAGCGGGCCGAGGCGAAAGGCATAGATCCCGTCGATATTGTACTCGTGCCCCTCCCCGATCTTTCGCTCGATATAGCTTTTATCCCCCTCGAGGTCGGCGGCGATGAGGGCGGCGCAGAGCAGATTTTTATCGTGAACGGAGAGCGCGGCGTTCAGCTTCCCGCTCAGATAGCGGTATTTATATCCGATGCCGACGATCTCGGTCAGCCGTTCCTTCAGGGCGTTCCTCAGTTCCCCCTCCTCATCGTCGGCGCGGATGCGGAGGGCGGCGCGCTCCCCCAAGATGAGTTCCTCACACCCGCCGATACGGGCAAGAATGCCGGCGAGAGCGTTATATAGATAGGTAATATACAGGCTGTTTTCGCCCTGATCGGAAACTGTGATTTCTTCCACGAAATTATTGTATGCTTCTTTCGGCGATTTATTTACGGAGAATTTCCCCGATAGCCCCCTCGGCCACAAGCTGCGCGGCAATTTTTCATTTTTAATTGATGAGGATAGCTTGACTTTTTTTTCCCGCCATTATAAAATAGTAGAGATCATAAGGAGCCCACTATGGATATTAAAAAAAACGAAAAGAAATGGCAGGAGAAATGGGAAGCGGCGAAGTTCAACCGCTTTGACCCCGAGGATAAGGACCGGGAAAAGCTCTACGTTCTCGAAATGTTCTCCTATCCCTCCGGCGCAAAACTTCACGTCGGGCACTGGTACAATTACGGCCCCACCGATTCCTATGCGCGCTTCAAACGCATGAAGGGATACAACGTCTTTCAGCCGATGGGATTCGATGCATTCGGCCTCCCCGCGGAGAACTACGCCATCAAAACAGGCGTCCACCCCAAGGATTCCACCCTCAAAAATATCGAAACGATGGAGGGCCAGCTCCGCGCCATGGGAGCCATGTTCGATTGGTCTGCCGAGATCAAGACGTGCACAGAAGAATACTATAAGTGGACGCAGTGGATGTTCTTGCAGCTCTATAAGAAGGGGCTCGCATACAGAAAGGAGGCCCCCGTCAACTGGTGCCCCTCCTGCAATACCGTGCTTGCGAACGAGCAGGTCGTGGACGGCAAGTGCGAACGCTGCGATACCCCCGTCGTCCGCAAGAATCTGACGCAGTGGTTCTTTAAGATCACCGAATACGCCGAAGAGCTCCTCTCGGGCCTCAACAGTCTTGATTGGCCCGAAAAGACGAAGAATATGCAGCGCAATTGGATCGGCAAGTCCACGGGATGCGAAATCGAGTTTGCATGCGAAAGCGGCGACACATTCAAGGTATACACCACCCGCTGCGACACGGTGTACGGCGTGACGTATGTGGTCCTCGCCCCCGAACATCCTCTCGCGAGAAAACTTACGACGCCCGAACAGAGAGAGGCCGTCGAGGCCTATATCGACTATGCCTCCCGCGCGAACGAGATCGAACGGCTCTCCTCCACACGCGAAAAGACGGGAGTATTTACAGGTTCCTACTGCACCAACCCCGTCACGGGCAAAAAAGTGCCCATCTATCTCGCCGATTACGTCCTCTATTCGTATGGCACGGGAGCAGTGATGGCCGTTCCCGCCCACGACGAGAGAGATTTCGCCTTTGCGACAAAATATGGCCTCCCCATCGTGAAAGTGATCGAAAAACAGGGCGGAGAAACGGTTTTGCCCTTCACCGAGGACGGCATTGTGGCCTGCGCCTCGCAGTTTGACGGGCTCGTCGGCGAAGAGGCAAGGGAGAAGATCTCCGCCTATATCGCGACGCTCGGCAAGGGCGGGAAGAAGATCAACTACCGCCTCCGCGACTGGCTCGTTTCCCGTCAACGCTATTGGGGCGCCCCCATCCCCGTCATCCACTGTGAAAAATGCGGCGCGGTCCCCGTTCCCGAAAAGGATCTGCCCGTAAAACTCCCCTATGAGGTGGAATTCCGCCCCGACGGCAAGTCCCCGCTCGCCAAGTGTGAGAAATTCATGAACACGTCCTGCCCCAAGTGCGGCGGCCCCGCGAGAAGGGATCCCGACACCCTCGACACCTTTGTCTGCTCGAGCTGGTACTATCTCCGCTATGCGGACGCCCACAACGACAAGGCCCCCTTCTCCCGTGAAAAGGTCGATAAACTCCTGCCCGTGGACGTCTACGTCGGCGGCGCGGAACACTCCTGCATGCACCTTCTCTATGCGCGGTTCTTCACGAAAGCGCTCCGCGATTTAGGCTATCTCGACTTCGATGAACCCTTCAAGCGTCTTGTGCATCAGGGCGTGATTTTGGGTCCCGACGGCAACAGGATGTCCAAGTCGCACGGCAACGTCGTTTCCCCCGACGATTATATCAAGGAATATGGCGCGGACGCCTTCAGGCTCTACCTCATGTTCGGCTTCTCCTACACCGAGGGCGGTCCGTGGAACGACGACGGCATCAAGGCGATCTCAAGATTTATGGACCGCGTCGAAAAGCTCGTCAATAAGGCGGCCGAAATCGGGTCCGAAGCGCAAAAACTTCCCTTCGGACAGGAGGAAAAATCGCTCAACTATACCCGAAACTCTACCATCGGGCGGGTGGCGGAGGACATGGAGGCGTTCTCCTTCAACACCGCCGTCGCACGGCTCATGGAACTCGTCAACGCGCTCTACAAATACGACGGCCTCGCGGGCGAAAAGAACTTGCAGCTCTTCCGCGACTGCGTGAAGGACCTCATTCTCCTTCTCGCTCCCTGCGCTCCGCACTTCTGCGAAGAGTGCTGGGAAATGCTCGGCGGCAAAGGATTCGTCTTTGAACAGCCCTTCCCGAAGGAAGATCCCGCCGCGCTCGTTCTCGACGAAAAGGAATACGCTGTGCAGGTGAACAGCAAGATCGTCTGCCGCGTGAATATCCCCACTTCCTTCTCCGAAAAAGAGATCGGGGAATATGTTGAGGCATTGCCCGAAATCTCCGAAAAGATCGCGGGAAAGACGGTGAAAAAATGTATCGTCGTCCTCGGGCGGCTCGTCAACTTCATCGTCGGATAATTCAAAGAAATAGAATCGAATATAGCAAAACCGCCCAATTACGGGCGGTTTTTTGTATTAGCATAGTATTATGTCACACATATTACTGTGTAAACGCTCAAATTTTGACGCATTTGAGCATATATTCCGCATAGAGGCGGGCAATGTTGACGCCCGTGACGCGCTCGATCCCGCCGAAAAAGGCGTTGGAATTCACCTCGCAGACGAGGAAGCCCTCCTCCCCGAAGAGGAGATCGATGCCGCAGTAGTCGAGATGTAATCGGAACGAAACCTTTTCGCAAAGCTCCTTCCCCGCCTCATCGAGCGCAAAGGGCTCCCCCCTTCCGCCGAGCCCGATATTGGAGCGGAAGTCGTTTTCCGCCGTCCGCTTCATCGCCGCAATGACCTTTCCGCCGATACAGATGACGCGTACATCTCTGCCCGCACTCGTTTCAACAAATTCCTGATAGAGATGCGGCCGGTATTTCAGCCGTTCGCGGAGGGCTGAGAGTTCCCCTTCATCCCTTGCGAGATACACCTGTTCCCCGAAGGAGCCGTAGCACTCCTTCACGACGATGGGAAAGCGCAGTCCCGTCTGAAATTCGCCGAGCCTTGCCCCGCTTTTATAGCAGAGCGGTGCGGCGGCCGTCCTCGGCATGGGGATCCCGCAGTCCGAGAGAGCAATGTGGGTCAACATTTTGTCGTCGCACAGTTCCACCGCCTCGGCACGGTTGAAGAGGCGCATGCCGCGCTTCTCCAACATGCGCGGGGTGTACTTATCCTTGTCGAGATAGACGCAAATATCATAGGTCGTGCTGAGCGTTTCGGAAATCTCTCCCCCGCGGATCTCCGCTTGCCATACGTTCGGGAGAATGTCGCAGGCCACACCGAAACGCCCAAACTCCTCTTTGAGGCGGTTGGGCTGGTAAAATTCCGATTCCTTTGCAAGATATGGATTGATGAGTATGACAGCTTTCATAGAAAATAAGGGGCGCATATGCGCCCCGTTCCTCATATTTTAAGAGAGCACCCGAATGACGGATTCGACCTTTGCGACGTCCGAGCCGTTGATGCGGGCAATGGCGTTTTTGACGGCCGTTTCGTGCGTCGTATGGGTGACGAGCACGACCGTTGCGCTGTCCTCCCCGCAGGACTTCTGCAGAAGTTCCACGATGGAAATGTTGTTCTTTGCAAACAGAGCCGCGAGCTTTGCGAGGGCGCCTGCACGGTCGGTCACGGTGAGGCGGAGATAGTACGCGCTCTCAAAATCGGAAACGAACTTGACGTCCTTATCCGCCGTGGCGTTGTTCTTGAAGGTGGAATATCTGCTTCCCTCGTGCGTTGCGGCATAGATGATATCGGAAACGATCGCGCTGCCCGTGGGAAGTTCCCCCGCACCCTTGCCGTAGAGCATGACCTCTCCCACAGAATCCCCCGTGAGGAATACGGCATTAAAACTTTCGTCCACGCCTGCGAGCGGGTGACCGTTCTTGACAAATGTGGGGTGAACGCGGACTTCGATCCCGCGGTCGGTCTGTTTCCCGACGGCGAGGAGCTTGAGCGTATAGCCGAGGCCGTTGCCGTTGGCGATATCCTCGTGGGAAATGCCCGAGATGCCCTCGCGGAACACCTTGGCGAACGGGACTTTCGTGTGGAAAGCGAGCGAGGAGAGAATGGAGAGTTTATAGGCGGCGTCGAATCCCTCGACGTCTGCCGTGGGGTCCGCCTCCGCATAGCCGAGTTTCTTTGCCTCGGCGAGTGCGTCCTCATAGCTCATGCCGTCCTTCGACATGCGGGTCAAAATATAATTCGTGGTGCCGTTGATGATCCCCTGAATGGAGGAGATATGGTTGGCCTGCACGCCGTCAAGAAGCGTTCTGATGATGGGAACGCCGCCGACGCAGCTCGCCTCGAAATAGAGCCCCGCGTTCGTGCGCTTTGCGGCGCGTTCAAGCTCGTGGGAGTACTTGCAGAAGAGCTCCTTGTTGGACGTGACAACCGTCTTGCCCGCGTTGAGAGCGTCGAGAACGTAGCCCCTTGCCTCCGTAATGCCGCCGAGGCACTCCACAACGATATTGACGTCGGGATTTGAAACGACCTCAAAGACATTTTTAGCGACAAGCTCCTGCGGAACCCCGAGCGTTTCAAAACGCCCCTTGTCCCTCTCGAGCACCGTGACGACTTCTATGTCAACGTTCTGTGTGTCACGGTAAAACTGCCTGTGCTCCGTCAGAATTTTGTAAGTTCCGCCGCCGACGACCCCCAAGCCGAGGATCGCAACTCCCACCTTTTTCATTTCCCTTCCTCCGAGTTCATATCGTATAAATATTTCAATCCGTTGAGCGTCAACATTCTGTCGATGACGTCAATGCACTTGGTTTCCTTGGCGATGACTTCCGAAAAGCCGCCCGTCGCGATCGTCAGGGGCGTTTCGCCGAGTTCCCGCTTGATGCGCTTGATAATGTATTCCACAAGTCCCGCAAAGCCGAACACGATGCCCGCCTGCATGTTGGTGACGGTATTCGTCGCAATGACGCTCTTGGGCGCCTCGATCTCCACGCGGGGCAATTTTGCGGTGCCAGAAACGAGGCTGTCGAGCGAGCCCTTGATGCCCGGGGCAATGACGCCGCCGATGAATTCCCCGTCTTTGAGAATGTTGAATGTCGTCGCCGTGCCGAAATCGACGATGACGATCGGCCGTTCGGCTCCGTACTGTTTGATCGCGGCAACGTTGTTGACGATACGGTCCGCGCCGACCTCCTTCGCGTTGTCCGCCCGCATTTTCAGCCCCGTTTTGAGCCCGGCAGCGACCTGCTTGGGCGAAATGCCGAAGTAGATCCGCAACATGTGCAGGATCGTATAGTCGAGCGAGGGAACGACGGAGGACAAAATTCCCCCCGTGATCTCCCCTTTCTCCACCCTGTTGACATGCAGCATGGTGATGAGCTGCACGCCGTATTCATCGGACGTCTTTTTGAGATCGGTCGCGACGCGGAAGGTGAAGCGGGGCTCGTCCCCATCGAACACGGCATATTTTATGTTGGAATTCCCTACGTCTATGCAGATGATCAAGATAATTTCTCCGTTTTAGGTAAAGTCTGCGCCTCTTGTGTATCCTCATTGTCGGTTCCATCCGTGACCTTCTTCTTTGTGGAAAGTTTCTTTTCCACAATGACCACGACTCTGTGAATCGCAGGAGAAAGCACGAGGTTAATACCAAGCTCGATGAAAAAATTAAAGGAAACAAGAGCGACAAGGATATAGACAAAAATCTCCCCTGCACTGCCGAGCTCTCCGCCGAAATCGGCAATCGTACCCGACATGCACAAACACCCGAGAATAAACAGGCCCGTATTGATGACGGGGACGACCGCAGACGAAACAAAGACCGCAACGAGTTTATTCTTTTTGGAAATGAGCCGATAGCAGATCCCTGCAACAAGCCCTGCGACCGTAGTCTTAAGAATACAGGTAAACGTCGTGACTACAGGCGAATTCGTCCAAATTGCGAGATAGAACGGGTTTCCCGTCATGATGATGACCTGAATGAGCACGACAACGCCGCATGCAAAACCCAAAAACGCGCCGCCGACGGGGCCCAAAAGAATCGCGCCGAGCACAATGGGAATCAGGGAAAAGTTCAACGTTGCCCCATTCTGCCCCACGGGGATTGCACTTGCCCAGACTTGCAACACGATGACGAGGGCGAGAAGCACCGCAAAGTAGGCGATATTTTTCGCCGAAAGCCAGTTCTTGAAACGAACCATATTCAGTTACCTCCATCGGATTTCCGTCAGGAATATCCGTAGAAAAAATTGTATTTGCGCTCTCAGATGGCGATACGGCCCGAAAGGTGTCGTTCGCCGAGAGGTACGCATGTATTCATTATATCAAAATGTTTTGTGTTTGGCAACTAAATGAATCTGTTTGCGGGAACAAATTTCGGCTCCTCCACATATCATTTAGTATACAGGCGCGAAGGAAAAAATACATATGACGCGCCCGACAAGGAGGAAAAACCATGAATACCTGTTCTAACGGCAACAGCTGCCTTTGGGTCCTTATCATTGCACTCATTCTCGGAAACTGCGGC
>CANQUY010000032.1 GCA_947627125.1 uncultured Clostridia bacterium | reverse complement strand
GCGAGATGCTTCGGTACGGCTCCCATAGACTGCGTTGGGCTCACGTTCTCAGCATGACGCCGCCGGTCCCCTCGGCCCCCTTCTCAGCATGACGCCGCCGGTCCCCTCGGCCCCCCTTCTCAGCATGACGCCGCTTACAAAAACATAAGGCCCTCGGGGAGGGCCTTTGAAAGAAAAACCGTTATTTCGTTCTGATCCTGATCGCCGCGACGGTATAGGGCGGAAGTTCATACCCGAACACGTTCCCGATCCCGAGCGTGTATTTCTCGGGGTGCACGGCCTCCTTGCCGCTCTCGTTGACGGCGTCTGCGCTTTCGGCGGAGAGCTCCACGACGTCGGCGATCCCCGCGGGCGTAAGACCCGTGACGGAGAAATCTACGTTGACTTTGAGCTTCGTCTTGCCCGCGTTCACAAGTTTGAGAATGACATCTCCCGTTTCCTCGTCAAGGTCGGCCACGAAGAAGATATCGTCGCAGGTGCGCGTTTCCCTGTCGTATTCGGCGGTATACGTCGTCTGCGGCGCGGAGAAGCCGTCGGCATACTTGATGCCCGCCGACACCTTGTAGTTGCCCGTATTCTGCATAAAGAGCTGCTGGACATAGTAGTTGGGGGTGAACGTGACGACTCTGTTGGAGAAGTACATCATATCGACCTGCCACTGCCTGTCCGTCCTGTTCTCCGTTCCGAACATGGGCGCGTAGGCGGCGAGCTTCACAATGTCGCCGTTGCGCTCGAAGCCCGTCATCATGGCGGCCTCGGCAAGGGCGGTCAGCATGCTGTTATCGGTGTGTTTGTAAGAAACGGAATCGTTGGCCTGCGGCGCACGGATCGCCTGACTGTTGACGGCATATTCGCCGACGAATACCTCGTAGTAATCGTTGGGGGCGGAAGCGGGACGTTTGTAGTTGTCGTACAGGTGCGTATTCAGAAGGAAATCGGTGAAGTTGACATAGTAATGCTGGTCCACGACGCCGTAGTCCGCGACCGTACCGACAATTTTATTTTTGACTGCGTTCTGTGCCGCTCCCTGCGCCGCGCCGACTTCGGTGCCGCCGTTGGGATTTTCGCAGTGCTCGAACATGGTGCAGTTTCCGACAATGGGCTTGACGCTGTACTGCTTGAGCGCGGCCTTGAACGCATCATTCTTTAAGAATTCTTCATAGTATTTTTCGTAATAATCTCCCCACTGCTCGTTGCCGATGCCGATATAGTCCATCTCGAAGGGTTCGGGGTGCCCCATGTTTGCGCGGATCTTCCCCCATTCGGTGCTTTCGTCGCCCTTGGCGAACTCGATGAGGTCGATGGCGTCCTGAATGTAATCTGCCACCTTGTTGCCGTGCCTGCCCTGAAGCGCCACGCCAGCCCCGGGCATTCCCGTCTGGGTCTGGCAGGAGAAACCGCAGTTGACGATGGGGATCGCCTTTGCGCCTAAACTGTCGCAGAGGCAGAAATATTCATAGAACCCGACGCCGTACTCGTGCGGATAATACTTTCCGCTCCTCTGCCAGATATTGCCGTTGGGAACACGGGTCGCCCACTCGCCGTAGGTTTCGGCCTCGCTCTCCACGCCGTCTTTATAGAGTTTATACTCAAAGGCGGGCAAAATGTCGTTGTCGCCATCCTTGACGGCGCCGATCGAGTTCTTCCAATCGTATGCGTTGTTGATATTCGTCCCCTCGATGACGCACCCGCCCGGGAAGCGGAAGAATGCGGGAGAGAGGTCGGAAATCGCCTTATACATGTAATTTTTTATGCCGACGGTCGCGTCCTTCGTTTCAAACTGGACGGCGTCGAGCAGAACGTCCCTGTCCTCACTCCCGAAGGAGATCGTGAGGGAAACGCCCACTGCGGAGGAAGAAGTCGCCGTGACCGTTTCCTCCACCTTGATCCACTCGTCGTCGGGCGCATTGACGGAGAAGGTCTTTTCGGCACAGGTCTTGGAGCTCGTCGCCGCCCGCACGGTGACCTCGCCCCGATAGCCGCGGAAGAACGCCGAGAAGAGGTATTCCCCCTTATTCAAAATGTACATGGGAGCCGCGTCAAAGCCCGCGTTGGTCAGCGTGCCGCCCGCCGCCGTCGAGATCTGCGCATAGAAGGGATTGTTGACGTGGAGTTTCTTCTCCCCCGTTTCCGCCGTGAAGCTGAGCCCGTTGCCCGTCGTCCACGCGTAGTCGTGGTTCAAATTGGAAACCTGCACGGAGCTTTCAAAACTGCCGTTGGCGATCATGTTGTCGTCCATGGCCTGCGAGGCGTAGTTGATATCCTCGAGGAAGAGGCCGAAGAGGTCCTCCGAAACGGTCGACGCGGCGTCCTTGGAGATCGCGCCCGAGAGGCTGACCGTGGCCTGCTGGTCTGAGAAGGCCGCCGCCTCGCGGTCGGGTTTTTCGGGCGTTTCGGGCGGGTTGTCCTGTTCTCCCCCGTCCCCGCCGGGATTCTGCCCGCCGTTCTCCGTCGTATTCCCTCCCGTGCCGCAGCCCGCAAGGAGCGCAAGCGACAGGATTGCGCTCAAGGAGAGCGCAAAGAATTTTTTTGCTTTCATATCTTTTCCCCCTTTTTGATTCAAATGTATTGTAACACATTTTTTCCCCGCTTGCAATAGCTTGAAAGGGAAAAATAAAAAAATGAGCGGGTGCTCCCGCCCCGCCGTTCCAATCGCGTCACCCTGCCGCGCGCCGCGTCATTCTGAGAAACGGGGCAGGAACGAAGTCCAACGACTTAACCCGAAGAATCTCGCGGCGAATGTCCGTAATGCATGCGGCGAGATGCTTCCGCCGCGTCATTCTGAGAAACGGAGCAGGAACGAAGTCCAACGACTTAACCCGAAGAATCTCGCGGCGAATGTCCGTAAAGCATGCGGCGAGATGCTTCCGCCGCGTCATTCTGAGAAACGGAGCAGGAACGAAGTCCGACGACTTGACCCGAAGAATCTCGCGGCGAATGTCCGTAATGCATGCGGCGAGATGCTTCGATAAAGCTTTTGCAGACTTCGTTTTGCTCTCGTTCTCAGCATGACGCCGCCACGGGCAGGCGCGGAGGCACAAAAAATCGTCCCCCGAAGGGGACGAATGGGATGTTTTCAGGTTCTGTCCATCGCGTAGGCCGCGGCGCCGAACATGCCCGCGTCGTTGCCGAGCGAGGCGCGGACGATCTCGAGCGGGGCGTAGTCGTTGGGGGCGAGAATGTTCTTGTAGACAAACTTTCTGACGGGGCGGAGAAGCGCTTCGCCCTCGTTGGAAACCCCGCCGCCCACGATGACGACCTGCGGACGGAGGAGATTCACGATATTTGCGATCCCCTCGCCGAGGCTGCGGATATAGTCCTTGACGATCTTTTTGGCGGCCTTGTCCCCCTTTCTTGCGGCTTCAAACGCCGTCTTGCCCGAAATATCTTCGACCTTGGGGGCATATTCCCACATGAGGGAATCCCTGTGGCGAAGCATGGCGGCCTCGGTGTCCCGCTTTAAAGCGGTGGCGGAGGCGTAGCGTTCAAAACATCCCCTTCTGCCGCAGGTACACTTGATCCCCCCTTGGCGGATGACGGTGTGGCCGAGTTCGCCGCCCGCCGAACGGTAGCCCTCGACAAGTTTGCCGTCGATGACGATGCCGCCGCCCACCCCCGTGCCGAGGGTGATCATGACGGAGTCGGCATACGACTTTCCGCTGCCGAAACGGGCCTCGCCGAGCGCGGCCGCATTGGCGTCATTGGTGACGAATACGGGGATCCCGAGGTGGGAGGAGATGAGGTCTGCAAGGGGCACGTCTTTCCAGCCGAAGTTGGACCAGTTGACGACGACGCCCCGCCTCGAATCAATGATCCCGGGGGAACCGACGCCGACGGCATAGACCTCCTCCCGTCTGATGCCGTATTCCTCCGCCATGGAGAGAACGAGGCCCGCGAGGTCGGCCGCTGTCTTTTCGGGCGGATCCTCGGGTTCCGTCGGACAGCGTTTTTGGTAGAGCATCACGCCGCGGTCGTCGAGGATCCCCGCCTTTGCGGACATTCCGCCGAGGTCGATACCGATATAATATTTGATTGACATTGCTTTTTCTCCCTGTTGATTGTTACTTGATTTTCAACGCTCATTCTGAGGAGCCGAGGCGGCGTTATGGTACCCCGCCCAGCCATTCCAATCACGTCATGGTGAGCGCAGTCGAACCATCACCGCATTATAATAAGGTGACCCTTCGACGTTGCTCAGGGTGACGCTATCAGGACGGCGGGGCAGCGCCTTTCTAAATCTCACCTCAATTTTTAATTTTTAATTTTACATTTTTAATTCACGGGGAATCCCCTCACCCCAACTTGATCTTCTTGCACAACTGTTTGTAGAAAAAGATGATGATCCACCGCTTGAGCCGCCCCGGGAAGAACACAGTGAAAAACACGTTCGTGCGGTAAAACAGCTTATAGTATAGCTTTTTATCCCGCTCCTTGATGTGCCGCCGCAGTTCCTTCAGCGCCGCCTTCCGCTCCTTGGTGTACTCGCCGAGGACGAACAGCATCGTCGTGAACATGTAGTCCGCAAGCGCGTGGAACATGTACTTTCTCAGGCCTCTCGGCTGGGACATGATCTCATCGTATGTCCAGCGGTCGGTCATCGTCTGCATGACGCGGAGCATCTGCTCATACCGCTTCACCATGTTGGGAAGGTTGACCGACTGGTCTGCCCTGCCGATGAAGTAACGGTAGAAATCGAGATTCAGATAGCAGAGTTTCCGCGTGTAGGGCAGAGGGTTGTAGGATACAATGTCGTCCACATAGAAAGTATGCTCGGGGAGGCACAGGCCGCTCTCTTTCAAGACAGAAGTCTTGTAGACAAGGGCGTGCATCAGGAGCATGAGCGAGAAGCGGAACCGCTTGACCCCGTCCCATGTGCAGAATGTCCCTTCGGGGAACTTTTTATTGTACCTTGAGAAGTGGCGGGTGTTGTCCGCGCTGTGCTCATAGACGTAGTTGACGATATAGAGGTCGGGCGAGGTCCCCTCCTCGGCATGCTGTTTGACGGCGGAGAAGAGTTTTTTGTACGCCTCTTCGTCCGCCCAGTCGTCCGAATCGACGACCTTATAGTAGAGCCCCTGTGCAAGCGCAAGACCTGCATTGACCCCCGACCCGTGGCCGCCGTTTTCCTTATCGACGACCTTCACAATCGAGGGATACTTTGCCTCATATTCCCTTGCGATGGAGAGGGTACCGTCCTTACTGCCGTCGTTGACGATGACGATCTCGACATCCTCGCCGCCGATGAGAAGGGAATCGATACATTTTCTCATATAGTCCTGCGAATTATAGCAGGGCACGGTAAAAGTGATGTATTTCATGGTTGGGTTTGGGGGGTGAACCCCAAAAAATGAAGGAATTAAAAATTCAAAATTAAAAATTGTGGTAGAGCGTAATTAAGAAAGTGACTCCGTTTTCTGCGGGCTGTTCCAATCACGTCATGCTGAGCCGCGTCGAAGCATCACCTTATTATAATGCGGTGATGGTTCGGCAAGCTCACCATGACGTAATCGGAAATGTTCCGTAGACCCCGACGCTCAGCATGAGCGCAGAGCGCTCAATTTTTAATTTTATTCTGCCTGTGCCTTGACGGCCTCATAGGCTGCGTCTTTTTCGTTCTTGGTGTCGATCGCCTGTGCCGCGCTCTCAAAGAGTTCCTGCGCTTTCGCGGCGCGCTCTGCCTTGGCCTCCTCGGTGTCCTTGGGGCTCGCGGCGAGCTTTTCGCTCTTCTTCGTGTGGGCAACGTACTTCATGACCTTGGAATTGAGCTGGGAGGCGGCCGTGTGGGCTTCCTTCTCCGCATTGGAGAGGTCTGCGGCGTACTGTGCCTTCTCGTAAGCGGCCTTGGCGGCCTCGATCTTCTCGGCGGGAGCGCCCGCTGCGACGAGCTTTTCATACTTCGCCTTCTTCCTTGCCGCGACCTTGTTGTTGTCGGGGAAGATGACGAGGAAGATGAAGAAGAAGATGACCATCGAAACGCCGCCCGTGAGCACCGTCTTTAAGAGGCCGATGACGACGTCGTTCCAGTTCCACCAGAGGAGCAGGGGATTGATGATGCCCCAAACGGCGTTGGTGAAGATGGAAACGAGCACCCAGCCGATGAAATACCACATTGCCTGATACCACGGGTTGCCGTGGGAGCGGTAGGTGATATTCCTCTGAAGGGGGAAGTTGATGCACTGTGCGAGGAACACTGCGATCTCAAATGCGATGAAATTGCCGAGGCCTGCGACCTGGAGGCTGTGTCCCGCCGCCTGCGCGGCTTCGACCTGCGCCTGCGTGGAGGCGAGGATGGTGTTGCCTGCCGCATCGAGGAACTTGACGGGTTCGTTGAAGATCGCATAGTTCAGAGCGTTGCCTGCCGCATCCTTCCACGGAAGGGCGACTGCGGGCCAGACGAAGGGCGTCGCCCACAGACCTTCAAACGCATAGGGAAGGAAAGTCATGATGAGGAATTGGATGATCGTGACGCCCTCGGAAAAGACGATGAAGAAGAACACCATATAGATGAGATGGGCGAGCTTTTCATGCTTCTCCGCAAAATTGTACCAAACGCCCAGCCACCAACGCCAAATCTTTTGGAAGAATGCCAAAAATCCGTTGGAGGAGAGAGGCTTTAACTGTTGTTCGAGATCCTGTTCTGTGTAATCGCTCATGCTGCTTTCCCTGCCTTTTTATTTTTCTTTTCGAGTTTTGCCTGTTTCTTTGCGGCCTTGAGCTCCGCCTTTTCTTCCTTGCTCTTGTGCAGGAACTGGTGGAGGCCCTTGAAGAAGTGGCCGTCGAACATCTTGATGAGCCCTTCCATCTTGCGGCGGTTGAGCCCCATGAACTTGGCGATGCCGCGCATGGGCTGATGGAGGGTGCCCATGACCATCGTATTGGCGAGCGCCTGGTTGCCGAACTTCCTGCTCGCCGCAATGACGAAGCGGATGGCCCACGAGAACACCCGTCCCGTCCAGCCCCTTGCATACTTGAGGTCGCCGACCGTCGTATTCTCGTGCACGGGAAGCCGTTTCTTCTTCTTGCCCGTTTCCTTCTCGATGGTCCTGCCGAGGAGTTCAAAGTATTCCTCGTCGGGGATCTCCTTGACGTCCGCCCTTGCATAGGCGGGGAATTTCTGAAGGTTGGATTCGGGCGTGACGCCGAACACCGTCAGAGAGGAGGAGAGGCGGATATCCTCGGAGGATGCGCCGATGAGAATGTCATAGTCCCCCGCTTCCACCTGCCAGCTGTTCGATGCGACGTCGAAGTAGGCGAATGTCCTCTCGTTGAACGGAATGGTGACTTCCTTGCTCTCGCCGGGCGCAAGGGAGATGCGCTTGAAGCCCTTGAGTTCCCTCTTTGGGCGGACGATCTTGCTGTCGGGCAGGCCGATGTAGAGCTGGGCGATCTCGTCCCCCGCGACGGCTCCCGTATTGGTGACGGTGAAGGTAGCTCCCTTGCCGTTGACCCTGATATCGGTATAGTTGAACGTCGTGTAGCTGAGGCCGTAGCCGAAGGGATACTTGGCCTTGACGCCCGCCGACGTGAAGTAGCGGTAGCCGACGAAGAGCCCTTCGCGGTACTGCGTGCTGTCCTTTTCGCCGGGGAAGAGGGCGGGGGTGGAAGTCGGGCAGTCGTCATATTTCGCGACCCAGCTCTCCGCAAGTTTCCCGGAGGGATTGACAAGGCCCGTCAGAACGTCGGCAACGGCCTCTGCGCCCGCCTGTCCGCCGAGGCCCGCATAGAGCAATGCGGCCGCGCCGTCCGCCCAATCGGTTTCCACAACGGAGCCGCAGGAGAGGACGACGACAACTTTCTTGCCCGTCGCGATGAGCTTTTGGCAGAGAAGTTTTTGGTTCTCGGGCATGTTGATGTGTTCCCTGTCGAGCCCCTCGGCCTCGGAGAACTCGTCGAGCCCCGCGAAGTAGAGGATGACGTCGGCAAGGGCCGCCGCCTTCAGGGCCTTCTTTGCGAGCCCCTTCTTCTTTTTGCCGAAGCGGTTGAAGCCCCTCTCCTCGGCGACGACCTTGAGCGAAGTTTCCTTGAGGGCCTGCTGCGCCGTGGAAAGTTTTGTGGGATTGACAATGGAGGAACCTGCGCCCTGGTAGCGGGGGTCGAACGCGAAATCGCCGATGACGGCAACTTTCGTCCCCGCTTTCAGAGGAAGGACGCCGTCGTTTTCGAGCAGGACCATTCCCTTCCCCGCACATTCGCGGGCAAGCGCATGGTGGGCGTCGACGTCGAAGGGCACGATCTCCTTATCGTCGCTGAATTCGGTGAGGCAGAGAATGCGCTCCACGCTCTCGTCGAGGAGAGATTCGGGGATCTCCCCCGCCTCCACGGCCTTGACGAGGTCGTCCGCGCCGTATTTGCAGGCGGGCATTTCGAGGTCGTTGCCCGCTTTGAGCCCCTCGATACGGCTGTTGGAACCCGCCCAGTCGGTGACGACAACACCGTCGAAGCCCCACTCGCCGCGGAGAATGTCGCGCATGAGGTGGTTATTTTCGTTGGTGAAGGTCCCGTTGAGGCGGTTGTAGGAGGTCATGACGGTGTTCGTCTTGCCCTCTTTCACCGCGATCTCGAAGCCCGTGAGATAGATCTCGCGGAGGGTCCTCTCGTCGATGACGGAATCCGTCGTCATGCGGCGGAACTCCCTGTTGTTCGCCGCAAAGTGTTTGATACAGGCGTTCACATGGGTGGACTGAATGCCGCGCACGTAGGAAGCCGCCATCTTGCCCGCGAGATAGGGATCCTCCGAGAAATACTCGAAGTTTCTGCCGCAGAGCGGGTTGCGCTTGATATTGAGCCCGGGGCCGAGCACCATATCCACATCCATCGAGGCGGCCTCTTTGCCGAGCGCCTCGCCGACGCGTTCGCCCAAGCCCTCGTCCCAGCTGCAAGCCATGATGGAGGCGGTCGGGAAACAGGTAGCCGGGATACTCTTGTGCAGCCCCAAATGGTCGGCTGCCTCCGCCTGCTTTCTCAGGCCGTGAGGGCCGTCCGAAAGATACATTCCGCGGATCCCGAACTGCGGATAATCGACGGTCTTAAAAAAGGCCTTACCCGTCAGAAAATCCGCCTTTTCGCGAAGCGTCATCTTTTTGACGATTTCCTTTTTGTCCATGAAACACTCCTTATTTTATTTATTTTTATACGTTTGTATTTTAACAAATTTTGTTCATTTTTTGCGGTATTATGGCATAAAGTGTCATTTAAACGGCACAACTAACGGAAGAGCCGCTTTTCAAAATCGTATAAAAAAACAGACCGCCTGCAAACAATGTTCGCAAGCGTCCGTCATAAGGGGGGATGAAGAAGAGGAATGGTCCGATTTCCGTCTTCTGATTCGGCATTATACACCATAATTTTACCTTTGGCGCATTTCTGGCGTAATCTGCGCTTTTTGTTACATAAATTGTAAAAAATTTTCGTTTTTTCACTTTTGAAAATTTCTAACACCGAAATTTTCATGTTTTTTGTGAATATTTCACAAAGGCAACATGATATCGAGAATAAACGTGTGATCGCTGACTTCAAAATTCATGATGCCGCCGTACTTTTCCACAATGTACGCCATGCTCTTGACGCCGTAGCCGTGGGAGAGCTTGTCCTGCTTGGTCGTCTGCGGGAAGCCGTTCACGATCTCGACGGGAGAAGGGGTATAGTTTTCGACCTGTATCTTCGCCATCTCCCCCACCTTGCGCACGGTCAGCGTCACGGTGCGTTTCTCCTTGTCCTCGGTGCCCTTGAGGCATTCGATGGCGTTGTCGAGCGCGTTGCCGAAGAGGGAATAGATATCCACGTCGTCGAGCTTTTCGAGCAGGCTCCCGTCCACGATCGTCACGAGCTCGATGCCGAGTGCGTCGCACTGCATGTGTTTCTGCACGAGGACGACGTCGAGGGTATCGTTGCCCGTTTTCTGCATCATGCCGACGATATTGAGGGAGTCGAGCGCTTCGTTCACCCATTTCTCCCCCGCCTTGCCGTTCTCGCTCCCCCGCATGAGCCCAAGCTGGTGCTTCAGATCGTGGTATTTGATGTTCATTGTGTCTAAATTCTGCCTGAACATTTCGTACTGCCGTCTGTCGCTCTGCCAGAGGAGCTGGATGATGCGGATATCCTCCTCGAGCTTTTTGTTGTAGACGTTGGTATAGAGGCTGTCGAGCAAAATAAAGCTACAGACGAGGCCGAAGAAGATATGGAAGAGGTGAAGATAGGTGAACTCCATCTCCTCGTTCTCGAGTTCGCGCTCCGTAAACAGGTTTAAAATGATGAGCACGAGGATGATGAGCATCGTGCTGAGGAGGAGCTTGATATTGTTGGCGCGGAAGTTCTTCTCCTTCTTGAGCCGCCGCGTGAAGAAGAAATAGCAGAACGTGTAAACGGCAAGCATACCCAAAAAGTAGGTGAAGATATACAGCCAATTCCCCTCGGGCACGCCGCAGCGGTAGAGGACGAATTCGCGGAGCATGGAAAAGCGGTAATGGTGATGCTGGATGACGTAGGCACTCATCGCAAAGAAAAGCGCATTCCACACATCCCCCTCAAAGCACAGCCACACTGCGCCGAAGGTCAGAACGGCGAGCGCGACATACCAGAGGCTGGCCGAGAAGGGCTCGGGGTTCTTTTCCACGCAATAGGGATAGGTCGCGCAGGCGAGCAGAATGAGGGCGAGCGCACACCCCGTGATGCGGAGGGCGGCCCACTTCCTCAGCCTTAGGAGCGGGACGATGGGCAGAAAGGAGAGCAGAAGCTCATAGATGAACCCGTCCGCCGTAAAGAACGTTACGATATTTTCCCACATGCCCCCTACCTCGTGTACTTCATGTACTGTTCCACGAACTCCTTCTTCTTGTTGCGGCTCATCAAGAGCTCGTCCGCGCCAACGTGCACGGTGTTCCCGACGACGGCGTCCACAAAGCGAAGATTGACGAGGTAACAGCTGTTGCAGCGGCAGAAATTCATCCCCTCGAGCTGCTGTTCGAGCATCTTGAGGGAGGCGCGGGTGCGGAATTCCCCGTCCGCCGTGTGAAAGACGAGATTGTGGCTCTCCACCTCGATATAGCGGATCGCGGAGGAGGGCACGACCTTGACCTCCTGACGGGTGTTGATGACGATATTCCTGTCCTCCGTGCGGCGCTTGTTGACCCTCTCCACCGCCTTTTTCAGAACCTGCGAAAAGTGAAAAAACCGCACGGGCTTGATGAGGTAGGCAAGAGCCTCCACTTCATACCCCTGCACGGCATACTGCGGCATGTTTGTGATGAAGATGATACAGCAATCGCTCCCCGTGCGGCGGATGCGGCGCGCGAGCTCCATTCCGTCGAGGTGCGGCATTTCGATGTCGAGAAAGACGATATCGTACTTGCCGTCGTATTCCTCGATGAATTCCATGCTGTCGGCGAAGGAATCGTATGTAAATTGGTAATCCCCGCCGTCGAGCGCGTCCTGAAGATACTTCTGCATGACGGCAAGGTCCTTCTTGTTGTCGTCAACGAGCGCGATCCTGATCATTTTCCCCTCCCATGACCTATACAGTTTTATTATACGCCGTCTTGGAAAAATGTCAAGACGGAAAATCAGGTATTTTCACAAAATCCCCCGCGTTTTCCCCTTCGGTGAGCAAACCAACGGACGCAGCCCCGCGTCATTCTGAGAAACGGAGCAGGGCGAGAGAACGGGACCTGACCCGCCCCGCGTCATTCTGAGAACGATAGCAGGACGAGAGGACGGACACTAACCCGAAGAATCTCGCGGGGCGTGCACACACAATGCGGCGAGATGCTTCGGTACAACTCCCGCAGACTTCGTATGCCTACGGAGGCGTTCTAATCACGTCATGGTGAGCGTAGTCGAACCATCACCTTATTATGCGGTGACCCTTCGACGTTGCTCAGGGTGACGTAATCAAAACGTCGGGGCGGAAATACGAACGAGAGCACGTCGCTCAGGATGAGCGTATGCGAAGCATCCCGTTAAACGCACGGAGCCCGCCCCGCGTCATTCTGAGAAACGGGAGCAGAGCGAAAGAACGGGACCTGACCCGCCCCGCGTCATTCTGAGAACGTGAAAAGGACGAAAGAACGGGACCTGACCCGAAGAATCTCGCGGGGCGTATGGACAGAATGCGGCGAGATGCTTCGGTACGGCTCCCATAGACTTCGTAATACTCCCCCTTCTCAGCATGACGCCGCTACAGGCTCCCGTTGGCTCCCCCGTTCTCAGCATGACGCCGCCACGACCGATTGAGGCAAAAGGCCCAAATCCAATCAAAAAGCCGCCCGAGGGCGGCTGAAAATTATTCTTTGGGAGTAATGTTCTCTTCGGGGATCCCGTCGCTTTGCGCTTCGGAGTCGGAAACCATCTCGATCCCCGTTTCGTCGTCCTCCTGCGGCATCAAAAAGTCCACGCCTTCCGTGTGGAAGCCCCGTCCCTTCACTTCGGAAACGGTACTGATCGTCATGAACGCCTCCGGGTCGATCTTCTGTACCTCCGATTTCAGCGTGACGAGCTGGCGGGAGGAAATGACCGTGAGGAGCATGTGGCAGGGCTGTTTCAGATATCCCGTCTGCCCGTAGAGCACGGTGACGCCGCGGCTGACTTTCTTTAAGATCATGTCGCGGATCTCCCTGTAGTGCATGGAAACGATCTTCACCTGTATCCGCTTCATGCCGATAGGCGAAACCTTATCGACGAGAATGGCGGAAATGATCGTGATGAAGATGCCGTAGAGCACCGATTCCACGGAGGGAGCGGCGATGGAGTTGAGCGCAACGATGCCGAAGTCGATGATCCACATCGTGGTGGAAACGGATGCGTTGAAATATTTTTTGAAGATGAGGGGCGGGATATCCGTGCCGCCCGTGCTCGCCCCCACGCGGAGAACGAGCCCCACGCCAAGGCCGAAGAGGAGGGCGCCGCACAGCATGGCAAAGAGCGGACTGCCGAGTTCGCCCCCCGCGCCGATGCTGTGTCCGTACGTGTCGGCGTACCATTGCTCTATGGGAGCATAGATGGTGAGAAAGGTGGGATAGAGGAAGGTCCCCGCACCCGTGGAGATGGCAAACTTCTTGCCGAGAAGGATCGCCCCGATCACAAACAGGATAATATTCAGCGCATAGACGGTGATTTCTACCGCCCAGTCCCGCCACTGTTCGCTGACATCGGTGTACTTCACGAGGATATCCCTGACGAGGATACCGATCCCCGTCGTCCCGCCCATGGCAAAGCCGTTGGGAACGATGAAAAATGCCGCCCCCGCCGCGGTGATGGCATTCCCCACAACGATAAAGAGAATGTTGAGAAGTAGCCTGTAGACCTGTCGGCGCGTGGGATTGCCGAAACGGCTCTTGTGCGTTTTTTCTTCGGGCTTCATGTTTTGCGCTTCTGCCATAGTTTCCTCACTGATTCCGACGCATATTATAACACCCGCCGCCCGCTTTGGCAAGCAAAAATAATTGTCGGCAAAAAAAATCGGCGCCGCAAAGAACCGCGGCGCCGAAATCATCTTTTGTAAGGGTTTCTCAGAAAATGTTGTTACAGCCGCAGCCGTTGTTCTGCGCATAGGGGCCGAGCGCGTACTGCTGTGCGTAGTAGCAATCGAAACCGCCGCAGCCGCAGCCCTGGTTGCCGCCGCTTAGGCACCCGCAGCCGCCGTTCGAGGCGTTTGCGGCATTGACGCCGCTCGTAAAGCCGTTGGAGAAGTTGTTCCAGCCGCTATTCTGACACCCGCAGCCACTGTTGCCGTGGTTTCCGCAGTTGCAGCCGTTTGCCGCGTTCACGGCGTTGACGCCGCTCGTAAAGCCGTTGGAGAAATTGTTCCAGCCGTTATTCTGACAGCCGCAGCCGCTGTTTTGACAGCCGCAAGAGCTTCCGAACAGGTTATTCAGCGTGCTCGCAAGCGTATCATTGTTGTGATTGCAGCTACAGGGGCACCCAAAGAGATTGTTGAGCGTCCTTGCGAGGTTGTTATTACAGGAATTGCACATGATATTGTCCTCTGGTATGTGATCGGGGACATTGCCCCGTCAATATCATTTTATGTGAAAGTTCTCTCCGTGTGTCCACAAAAAGTTGACAGTTTTCGGAAATGGGAATATACTGTCTTTATCAAATTTGGGAGGCGACGCATGGAAAAGAGAAGAAAGACCGCCATCATTTTACTCTCTGTCTTTAGCTGTTTCTGCTTTCTCGTCACGGCGGTCGGCTCCTTTTTTGCGGTTGCGGACGGCCTGTGCGAAGAGAGCGCCCGCATTCTCCCCGATTATGAGAAGATCGACCTTGCACCCATTCTCGAAAAGGAGGAATGGACGGAGGAGGACTATGCGACGCTCTACCGCCAGACAGGGCTTTCGAAAACGGGGGCGGACAGCGTTCCGCGGTCACAGCTCACGGAATTTCAGGACGCTCTCTTCTTTGAGGGGGAAGTCTATCACGAATATACCACCCTCATCACCCCGCACGACAGGCTTAGAAACCCCGCAACGGGGGAAGATTTCACCGCGCCGATCGTCCCGCTCG
The DNA here is from genome assembly GCA_947627125.1 of uncultured Clostridia bacterium. Lineage (GTDB taxonomy): Bacteria > Bacillota > Clostridia > Christensenellales > Borkfalkiaceae > Gallimonas. The sequence goes on along the minus strand of CANQUY010000032.1, from coordinate 526 downwards.
AGGCGGGAGATATTCTCGTGACCTCCACCACCCACCTCTTCGGCTGGCGGCACGGGCATGCCGCGCTCGTCACGGACGCCTCGGGGGAAGTGCTGCAGTCCATTGCCATCGGCGTAGACAGTACGATCTCGGCAGGCGGAGCGAGATGGTTCCGCCGCTCCTCGAATTTCATGGTCCTGCGCCTCAAGGATACGGACAAGGAAACGCGGGCGGAGATCGCACAAAAGGCCGCCGGGGAGCTCACGGGGCTGGCATATAATGTATTTGTGGGCTTTTTCACGCCGAAGGACCAGTGCAAGGATGGCAGAACGCCCGGTTCCACGCAGTGTTCCCACCTCGTCTGGCAGGCGTTTATGAATGCGGGCTACGACCTCGACCCCACGGGCGGTCCCCTCGTCAGCCCCCACGACCTCTCCCATTCCCCCTATCTGGAAGTGGTGCAAGTCTACGGCTTCGACACAGACAAATTGTGGATCTGACCGATCCCCCATCCCGAGCCCCCCGCCCCCCCCCCCCCCCCCCCCCC
>CANQUY010000031.1 GCA_947627125.1 uncultured Clostridia bacterium | reverse complement strand
GAGAACATTGTATCCTTTGGCGAGAGAACATAGTAACCAACACAAATACAAAAATAAGGAGAATTGAATCAGACAGAAATCAGAAACATTTTTAAGGCAATCCACACGGCGGACATCGGCGAAAACGAACGGGAAGCGGCGGTTGCAAGCGTCTTAAATCTTGCGTCGCAAGCCTTTTCCAAAGAGATTTTGGGATCGCTCAGATCCGCCGAGGCAAGCGGAGAGATCCGCAGGAGAAAGAGAGAGAAAGTGCCGCAGGTCAAAGCCTACGGCACGGCTGAAAAAGGGCTTACTTTTACGAAAAAGGAGATCAAAAGTATGCCCGAAAAGTATCGGAAAGTTTTTGCTTGCGGGGACGTGATCGTCCCTTACCGTCTGCGCACGGACGACGTATATGAAGCCCGTCTGCGCAGAAAAGACATTCACATCGAAGTATCGGCGAAAAACTTCGATCAGCTCAAAAAGAAATTCCTTTTCGCCATGAACAAATCGGCGCAACCCGAAGAAATTCACGAGGAAGCGCACAGCTTTCGCCCCGCGGGCGGTGTGCTGTTCAAAGATTACGTCAAAGAGTGGCTCTCGGTCAAGGAAAAGACGGTCAAGCCCTCGACGTTCAAAGAATATGTGCGCCTTTGCGAGCATGATCTTGTCCCCGCGTTCGGGGAAAAGAAACTCGCGGAACTCAACAGGGTCTTCAAAAATTCCTCTACTCCTATCTGGACGAGGGGAAGGAGCGCACGGCGGACAAACTCGCGCTTCTGCTCAAATGTATCTTCGACGTTGCGGCAGACGACTTCGGGATCTCATCCCCGATGACAAAGGTCGTATTGCCCAAGCATTTCTCCAAGAAAGGCTCTGCGCTTTCCAAAGAGGAAGAGGCAAAGCTGGTGCGGTATTGCCGCGAGAACGGCGATCAAGAGGCTTCAAGCGCGATCTTGTGCCTTCTCTACTTCGGGATGCGGTATTCCGAGCTTGCGACGATGAAGGTCGTCGATGAAGATTGGCTTCAAATCCAATCGAGCAAGGAACGGCTGGGTCGGAACGTCGCCTATCGGTATGCGCCGTTCACGCCGATGGTGAAGAAGAACCTGCCGTTCATCGACTTCGAGAAGGCGAGGAATACCAACCAACGGACGATTGCTTCCGCGCTCAAACGGCTCTTGCCCAACCACCACCCGCACGAACTGCGCTATACCTATGTGACGAGGGCGAAAGAGTGTGGGGTAAACCCCGAACTCGTGATGCTGTGGGACGGTCATTCGGCGGATAAGGACGTCGTTGCTTCCCGTGTGGACAGAGGTTACACCGATTTTTCAAAAGAGTACCAGCTAAAAGAAGCCGCGAAGGTCAATTACGACCTTTAACGACCGACAACAGGGCGATTTACTCCCCAATCTACTCCCCAATTACTCCCCAATCGCAAAAAGTTGAAGGAGAAAAATATAAAAATATGCACGGTTTTGGCGTTTTATACGCTAAAATCGTGCATAAATGGCTGGGGTAGCTGGATTCGAACCAACGAATGACGGAGTCAGAGTCCGTTGCCTTACCGCTTGGCGACACCCCAATGTGCTCTTATATTGTATCAAATGCGTTCGGATTTATCAAGCGTTTTTGCCCACTTTCCGAAAAATTTTTTATTTTTGTGGAGATCCCGTTGTATGGAGCCATAAAAAGGACCCTTATCGACGGTTCCCTAAATTTATTTTTCGCCATTCCTTGACTTTTCGCTCTTGACATTCCTGCCTTGAAATGCTATCATGAAACAGAGATACTTTCAATAAAATCTTAGAAAAAAGGCAAGGCTTGTTGGAAAGCAGGAGCATAAAAGTAATTATTAGTAGCGAATTATGAGATAACACAGTTTGTGGGAAGGAAAAAAATCTTTCATACAATCTTGCTAATAAAAGGTGTAAGGGATATCATTAAATGAAATTTTTAAATACAATGAAAAATCATGATACATGATACGAAGCGGTGATCTATGCAAAGAATCAAAATAGAGGGGAGAAATTACTTGTGCATCGGTCGGGTTCTGTGCTATAATTGGGAAAAATGAGGTCGGAGGAAAATGTTATGAAGCATCGGGTATATAGAATTCTCGCGCTCGTGTTCTCTCTGTGTCTTGTGTGCGGCGCACTGGCGTTCTCCGCGTGCGGCGATGGGGATGGCGGAACGGTCGATTACAGCGTCACGCTGACCTGTGAAGATCCCATCTATGGCGGTCTTATCGTCCAAATAAAGAAAGAGGACGGGTCGCTGGCGGCGGAAAAGGGAGCCTCGATGGACGGCGGCACCCTCACGTTCACGCTCGAAAAGGGCAGCTACACCGTCATGCTTGCCGAAAAGAAGGGCTTTGAGGGGACGCTGACCGAGTATGTGTACAGTATCGCCACGGTGACGGCAGAAAAGCCGAGCGTCACCATCAACATTGTGCCTGTTTCCCAACAATATGTCGGGCAGGAGAAGATCGCCTACAATGTGACTGTGCAGAAGCCAGACGGGACGCCTGTCGAGGGGGTGAGCGTGCAGCTCTGCGGCGGGCCGACGTATGTGTGCAATTTTGCCGTGACGGATGAAAACGGCGTGGCCGCGTTCGAGCTTCCTGCGGGCAGCTATGAGGTCCATATCGAACAAAAAATCGAAGGATTCACCTTCGACAATTCGCAGTATAAGATGGGCCAAGAGGGGGGCGCGCTCACGGTGACGCTTACGGCTGAAAACGCGTAAAACGCAACATAAGTCTTAGATTTTTACTGAACTATTGCGGGTGGTTGAAGGAATAAGGTGATGGTTCGACTATGCTCGCCATGACGCAATCGGAATGGCTGGGCGGGGGCGACGATGCTCACCATGACGCAATCGGAATGGCTGGGCGGGTGCGACGAGGCTCGCCATGACGCAAGCGGAATGGCTGGGCGGGGGCGGAGAGGCAAGGCTTAGACGGGGGAAAGTTGAAAATACGGAAAATATCTGTAAAATTTTCTTCAAAATATTGCAAACGGACCGCGTCCATGGTATAATTTATACACATATTCCGTAGAAGGAGGGAGCTTATGCACGAGGGCCACAGGCAGCGGATGATGGACAAAATGGCATCCGACAGCATGTTGCAGGACCATGAGCTTCTCGAGATCCTGTTGTTCTATGCGATCCCGCGCAAGAACACCAACGAGATCGCGCACAACCTCATCGACGCTTGCGGCAGTCTTGCGGGCGTTCTTCATGCGGACGTCAAGCGGCTCGAATCGGTGGAGGGCGTGGGGAAATCGACGGCGGTTTATCTCAAGACTGTCGGCGAAGTCTATGCGCGGATCGGCAAGAGCGGACTTTTGGAAACGTCGCGCATGATCTTCTCCTATCATGACTTTGCGGACTATATTGCCGAGCGGTACAAGAATTCGGACGCGGAAGTGCTGGAGCTCTATGCCCTCGACGCGAAGAGCAGGATCACGTTTGTGCAGACCTTTTCGAGCGGCGACAACGACCGCGTCGAGCTTTCCTCTGCGGACGTCAGCCGTTTCATTTCCGATTACGGGCCCAAAGGGATCGTCATTGCGCACAATCACCCGGGCGTCAGCGCGACGCCGTCCGCTCACGACAACGATTTTACACGTTTGGCGCACCTTTTGTGCAGTCTTAACAATGTGACCCTTGTGGATCACGTCATTGTCGGGTGCGACCGCACGTACAGCTACTATCTCACGGGGGAGCTTGAAAAGATCCGCGAATGTATGGATCTCGACGCCATGATGCGCCGCGCGAGGGCACAGCAGACATGACGAAACCGCGCTATAAGTATGAAAAAACCGCCGATTTTGATCGGCGGTTTTCTGCTGCTTTGCTTACTCCTCGAGGAAGAGTTTGTTGTTGAGCGCGATCATGACGGCGTCGAGGATCGTGAGGATCCAAAACTCACCGAAAAGGGTGATGACGAGCGCCATAACGAGATTGACCAGGCTCTGATTCTTAATGAATGCGGACCATCTGACAAGAAGGTCAACGATCCAACCGACGAACGGGAGGACGAGAAGGACGATCTGGATGACCTTGCTCTGATTATGGAACCAAGTATCAAAATTCATAATTACATCTCCTTATTTATTTTGATGATATTATTGTACACACTTCGACGCGGAAAGTCAACAAATTCGCAAAAATTTTTTTATTAGACATAAAATTTTTTTTGAAATTTTCGTCATAAAACAAAGATCCGCTCCCCAAGGGGGAGCGGAAACTCGTTATGCGTTTGCGAAGATGAGGTGCTTGAAGAGGAGGCACCAGATGAGGTCCAACCAGCCGAACGCAAGCCCGAAGAATGTGACGAGGATCGCCACCACGAGGGTGATGAGGCTCTTCGTCTTGAGGAATGCGGACCATCTGACAAGAATTTCCACGATCCAGTTGACGCCGGGGATCAGGAGCAGGATGATCTGAATGAGTCTGCTTTGCCTATTAAACCATGAAGCCATAATTCTATCTCCTTATTTTGATACTGTTATTGTACACAGTCCGAGGGGAAAAGTCAATACTTTCGGGAAAAATTTTCTTTGTTTTGCAGCAGGAAATATTTAGAAGTCGGGGCTGAAGCGCGGAGGGGACATGGACTGCGCTTGAGCCCGCCGCGTCATTCTGAGAAACGGAGCGGGAACGAAGTTAAAGAGAACTGACCCGAAGAATCTCGCGGCGGAGTACGCATGTATACGGCGAGATGAGTACAACTGCCGTAGACTGCGTTGTGCTCCCGTTCTCAGCATGACGCCGTCACCCGCACCCATTTCTTCATACGACACGGCCGCTCAGAATGAGCGTTTGGGCGGGACTGCATTTGAGGGGTTCAATGGAATGCGAAGGAAAAATGTGCGAAAAGGATTGACAAAGGGGAAATTATCTGCTATAATAAAACCACAACAAGGGTTGACCCTGCTTAGCGGTCAGCTCTAAGTGATTATTTTACAGAAATAACCGCCGTAGCTTGGTCGCAGGGCGGTTATTTTTTTGTGAGTTTGACGGCGATGTATTCGACCTTGTCAATGATCTCAAGGAGCTTATTGATAAGCTCCGAGAGTTTCACGAGAAGTTCGTTGAACTCATCCATGACACTCACCCCCTTTGTTGGAAATATCCTTATAATATTCCCCCCTAAAGGAGCTAACCGCCGGGCAGGGGCCCTTGTTGCTTATAAGTATTGTAACATTTTGAGATGGGATTGTCAATGGTTTTTATGGGCTGCGTTTGAGGGGATTCTTCGCTGCGCTCAGAATGAGCGTTTGGGCATGACTGCGTTTGAGGGGATTCTTCGCTGCGCTACTTCGCGCTACGCGCTCGTGCCGCGCTTAGACACAAATAGAATGCGCGCTGCTCAGAATGAGCGATATCAAAGGAGGCGGGTGAGGAAGGGGAGGCCCGTTTCGACGTCCTTCCATGTGAAAATGTTATCCTCAAAGATGAGATAGCTGTGCGGGGAATTCTCCTTCGGAATGGACACGGAGCCGCAGTTGACGTAGGTATACTGTTCCCTCTCCTCAAAGGCGGGGACGTGGAAATGGCCGTTGACGAGGATATCCCCTTTTTTCAGCACGGCGGGCGTGAGGTGGCCGTGGGCAAAGAGAAGGGTGCGTTCCCCCGCGGGGAGAAATGCAAAATCCGCCTCGACGGGGAATTCCAGCACAAGGGTATCGACCTGACTGTCGCAGTTGCCCTTGATACACAGAATGTCTTGCTTCATGCTGTTCAGGATCCCGGCCGTTTTCAGCGTATCATACTCTCTCGGGAGGGGATTCCTTGCGCCGTGGTAGAGAAGGTCCCCCAATAAGATCATTTTTTGGGGCCTTTCCGCGAGAAAACGCTCTTTAAGAAGCGCGCAGTAATGGGCTGAGCCGTGGATATCCGATGCAATGAGGTATTTCATGTTTCTCTCCCCGATAAAATTTCTCTGAGTTTTATGAGCACGCCGCCCTCCGTGTTGGAGGGAACCGTTCTGCCGATGAGTTTTTTGAGGGGCGGATAGGCGTTTTCGGGAACATATGCCCTGCCGCACTCCGCAAGCATCTCGTAGTCGTTCATGTGGTCCCCGAAGGCGATACATTCCTCCCTCTGAAAGCCGAAGAGCTGTTGGACCTTGCGGACGGCCGCGCCCTTGTTTGCCTCGGGGGCGGAAACGTCGCACCACGCGCTCCCCGAAATGATCGTCCTGAGCTCCTTGAGCTTCTGCGGAAGTACCTTGATGCAGTTTTCCGCGGCGGAAATGTCATCATATATCGCGATTTTGCAGATATCCTCGCGGCCGATGACCCCTTCGAGGGCGGGGACGCGCACGCAGTTGGTGTACGATTCAAAGGAGAGAGTGCGGAAGGGCTCGGCGTCCTCGTCTATGTAGGCGCATTCCGTCCCGCACAGGAGCGGATGCACATGGGGGATCGCCCGTATCTCTTCGAGCGCGCCCTTCAGGAGCCTGTCCTTGATGGGGGAAAGAAAGAGCGTCTTGCCGCGGTATCGGACGAGCGCGCCGTTCTCGCAGAGGAAGAGCACGTCGTCTTTGACGGGCGCAAAGAGCTTTAAAAGATTCGAGTACTGCCGTCCGCTCGCGGGAGCAAACAAGACGCCCCGCGCCGTGAGGGCGGAGATGAGAGAAAAGACTTCCTCGGGCAGATTCCGTTCGCCGTCGAGGAGGGTCCCGTCGAGGTCGGATGCAATAAAACGAATCATAAGTGTCAAAAAATGGGAGCCGTGAGGCGCAGAACGCGGCCGAAAATTTCACCCGCTTTGCCCCGCGCGGGGAGGGGCGTTCCTCCCTCCCATACGCTCAAAAAGTCGGCGGCGACGCGGTCGGCAAACGCTTTCTGCTTGACGGCGAGCCCGCATTCCGATTGCAGATAGAGGCTGCGGAAGTCGAGATTGTAGGAGGAAACAAAGGCGACGTCGTCCGAAACCACGCTCTTGGCGTGCAGGAAGCCGTCGGTGTACTCCATGACCTTCACGCCGCTTTTCCCGAGTTCCGCCGCATAGGAACGGCTGAGGAGAAAGGGCAGCTTTTTATCGGGAATGTGGGGGATCATGAGCCGCACGTCCACCCCCGCGAGCGCGGCCGTTTCGAGCGTCCGCATGAGGGCAGTATCGGGGGCGAGATAGGGCGTGGTGACGTAGAGCCGCCGCTCCGCCCCCGCAAAGAGCTTGATAAGGGCGCTGCGGCCCGCACGGCAGGACTTTTGGTCCGCGCTGTCGGCAATGACCGCACAGGGAATGTTTCCGCCCGCGGCTCTGATCGGGGGCAGGGGACGGTCGGGACCGAGCGAATCCCATGTCCGCACGAAGAGATCGCAGAAGACGGCGGCGGCCCCGCCCGTGACGCGGACGGCCGTATCCTTCCAGTGGCCGAAGCGGATCTTTTCGCCGATATACTCGTCGGCGAGATTGACGCCGCCCGTGTAGGCGATCTGCCCGTCGATGACAGCGATCTTGCGGTGGTCCCGACGCTCGCTGCTGCGCGTGGGGAACCCGAGCGGACGGAAAAATCTCACACATATGCCGCGTTTTTCGGCCTCTTTCTGAAAATCGGAGGGGAGCGTGAGGGCACAGCCGAAGCCGTCGAGAAGGAAACGGCACTCCACGCCGCTTTTGGCCTTTTCCTCCAAAATATCCAAGATATCGCTCAAAAACAGCCCTTCTGCGGCGATATAGAATTCAAGACAGATAAACTTTTTCGCCCTTTTGAGATCCCCGAGAAGGGCGAGGTACATCTCCCGCCCCACGGGGAAATAGTCGGCCGTCTTTGCGGCGCAGGCGGGAAGCGCGGAGAGATTTTCGGAGAGGACGGAGAGGGGGAATTTTTGTTGCGCGTCCCCCTCCGTTTCTTTGGCGATCTCCTTTTCGCCGACGAGAAAGAAGAAACAGGCGATCGCGCCGACCCACGGGAGCAGGACGATGAGAACGGCCCGCGGGAGCTTGAATTCGGCGGGGCTGTCGTCACAGCAGACGGCGACGGCGGAAATGAGGGCGAGGACGCGTTCGAGCGCCGCGATGGGCGCAAGGAGCCGCGGGAGCCAAAAGATGAGGATGAGCCCCGTTGCAAGGAGCAGAAGCGCCGCGAGCGCAAAGGGAAAAAATCTGCCGCAGAGAAAATATTTCAGTCGTTTCATGATGAAAAACACCGTCGGGGGCGGCCCGACGGCGCATATGTACTCAGATAAGACTTACGATATTGACCTCGCTGACGTCGTGCTCGGGATGCTCGCCGTATGTTTCAAAGAATTTCTGCACATCGGCGGGGACTATCGTCTTTGCCTTGAAAGTGTTCGTGTCCACCGCGCGGGTGAACAGGAGATTGAACGCTGTTTCAAACTCGGTGACCCTCTGCACAAAGCGCAGGGTGAGCTGTTTTCTGAGGGCGAGATCGAGAGAAAATCTTTCGTTATCGGGCACGAAGCCGCTGAAAACCGTCGTGGACTTCTCCGCGCTGACCTGGAAGGGGATCTTGTGGTCGTTGCCGGGCGCCCCGATCACATAGATGCTGCCCGAGGCGAGCCTGCCGCCCGTAATGTTGGCGACGCCGTCGAGGAGCTTCTTATCGGCGGGAAGGGTGTAGTAGACGCCGCACGTCTTGGCAAAGGCGAGGCGGGAAGAGTCCGTATCAATGAGAATGGGCGCGGCCTGCTGGTAGATGAGGAGCTGGGCCGTGAGGATCCCCATGACGTTCGCGCCGATGACGGCAATGTGCTTGCCCTTGCAGGGGCCGAGGCATTCCACCGCGCTCCTTGCGAGGGCGACATAGTGGGCGACGAGGGCCTTTTCGTCGGACAGCACGTCGGGAATGGGGGAGAGATCGCAGGGGTCCGCGTAGATGAAGTCACGCAAAAACCCGTCCTGCGTCTGCCCGCAGACGACGGACTCGTCCTGCGAAAAATCCACCTTCTCCGAACCCGTGTAGGGACGGGGGCGGAAGGTATGCAGGAGCACGCGCGTGCCCTTGGGAAAGAGCGTGTTCTCCGTTTCGTCGGCGATCATGCCGACGGCGAAGCGCCCCGGGACAATCGGATAGTCCGCTTTGAGATCCCCGCGCCAAATCGCCGCGTCCACGCCCGATAAGAACACCTTTGTGATGCGGACTCTGAGTGGTTTTTCGGGAATGGCGGGGGGATTGACCTTATCTTCGACGATCGTTTTGGGGGCGGTGATCCTCCAAACTCTCCAATCGCTCATGCAACATCTCCTTTTCCAATTTTTGCAGGTTCGGACTTATTATACAACAGCGGAGGAATTTTTGCAAGCGTTTCAGACGCCTCCCAAGGCGAGCTTTTCGGAAAATCAATATAAGAATTTGGAAATGTGCATGAAAATGAGTTGACGGAATGCAAAAAAACGGATATAATAGGACAAGGAAAACAAAGAACACAGCGAGGTGATACTATGAAATCGGATATCCATCCCAAATACCACACCGTGACCGTTGTCTGCGCCTGCGGCGCAACCTTCCAAACAGGCTCCACGAAGGACGTGGACGTCATGAAGGTGGATATTTGCAGCAAATGTCATCCCTTCTTTACGGGCAGGCAGAAGTTGGTCGATACCGGTGGGCGCGTCGATAAATTCAAAAAAAGATACGGCATTTAACCCCATCAGCCCCTTTTTTACAGGGGCTGTTTTGTTATTCTTTACGGAAATTTCGGAGGTCTGTCAATGAAAAAAAAGACCAATCGAACATATATCGGCGGGCAGGCCGTCATTCAGGGCGTCATGATGCGCGGCAAGCGCGGCATGGCAACGGCCGTGCGCGACGACGCGGGCCAGCTCCGCATGGAGGCCGTCCGCATCACCCCGCCCGAGGAGAAAAGTTTTTGGTGGAAAGTCCCCGTCATTCGGGGCGTGATGAATTTCGTGAGTTCTCTCGTTCTCGGCATGAAGGCTCTGACACGGAGCGCGGAAGCCGTCATCACGGAGGAGGAAGAGGCGCCGCCGAGCAAGCTCTCCAAGTGGATGGCGGAACATTGGAAGATCAGCATATCCGACATTATCTCCGCCATTTCCATCATCTTGGGCGTCGTGCTCGCGCTCGGGCTCTTTCTGCTTCTGCCGCAGTACCTTTCGGGCCTCATTGCGCGGAGCTTCCCCGATACCATCAAGGAGGGGGGCGTCTGGTACTGCCTCATTGAGGGGGGAATGCGCCTCGCGATCTTCCTCTGCTATATCCTGTTTACGCTCTGTTTCAAGTCCCTCCGCGAAACCTACATGTATCACGGCGCGGAGCACAAGACGATCAACTGTTTTGAATACGGCATGCCCCTCACGGTGGAGAACGTGAAGAAGTGCTCCCGCCTGCACGACAGGTGCGGCACGACCTTCATCTTTTTGGTGCTCTTCATCTCCATTGTCGTGTTTGCGCTCGTGGGGTGGCCGCTCGGCCTCATGTATGAACACTTTGCCCTCGAAGGGATCGCGACCCGCCTCATCTCTCTCGGCGTCAAGCTCGTCTGCCTCCCGATCGTGGCGGGCGTATCCTATGAAATTCTGAAGTTTTTGGCCCTCTTCCAGACCCCTCTTCTCATTCCTCTGAAGGCCCCCGGGTATCTCATGCAGTGCCTGACGACCCGCGAGCCCGACGACGGCATGATCGAGTGCGCCATTGAGGCCTTCCGCAAGACCTATGAAATGGACGAGGACCCCGAGTCGCCCGAAAAGTTCTTCGTCACGGAAACCAAACTTTTGAAGCTCCTGCCCGACATGAAGAAGAGCTTTGCGGCGAGGGAGATCGACGAAGCGGACGCGGAATGGATCGTTTCCATCACCCTCGGCCTCCCGCGGAGCAGTTTCAAGGAGGAGCGCGTCATCACCCGCGCCGAATGCGCAAAGATCCTCGATATCTTCGAGAAGCGGCTGACAGGCAGACCACTCTGGTACATCTTCGGCGACACGGAATTTTACGGTTATACGCTGAAAGTGGACGAACGGGTGCTCATTCCCCGTCCCGAAACGGAGGAGCTCGTGCGCGAGGCGCTTGCCTTTGTCAAGAACGGGGACAGCGTTCTGGATCTCTGCACGGGCAGCGGGGCGGTCGCCATCGCCATCGCCTGCGAGGCCGCAAAGGACAGGCAGATCTCGGTCACCGCGTCGGATATTTCGGCGGAGGCGCTCGAGGTCGCAAGGGAGAACGCGCGGCTCAACAAGGCCGTCGTGACCTTTGTCGAGAGCGACCTCTTCAAGAACGTGAGGGGGAAATTCAACCTCATCGTCGCCAATCCTCCCTACATTAAACATAGCGAGATCGAAACGCTCTCCCGCGAGGTGCGGGAGTTCGAGCCCCATATCGCGCTGGACGGCGGCGAGGACGGCCTCGACTTCTACCGCGCCATTGCGGAGAAGATCGGGCGGTACATTGCCCGCGGCGGCATGGTCATGCTCGAATGCGGCGAGGGGCAGGCACAGGAGATCATCAAGATCTTCCGCAGCGCCACCCGCTGTGACTTCGCCATGGTCGTCAAGGACCTTCAGGGCGTGGAACGCGTCGTAAAAATCGGATTCTGATATGCTGAAACGGCTCAAAGAGATCGAAAAGAGATATGAAGAAATCGGACGGTACCTCTCCTCGGGAGAGGCGCTTTCCGATATGGAAACTTTTACCCGCCTCGCAAAGGAGCAGGCGGACCTTCAGGAGATCGTGGACTGCTACCGCGCCTACATGAGGACGGAGCATGAGATGAACGCCGCCCTCGAGGAGGCGGAGAAGGAGAGCGGGGAGATGAAGGAGCTCCTCCTCGGGGAGCACTATTCCCTCAAGGAAAAGCTCTCTGAGCTCGAAACACAGCTCAAAGTTTTGCTCCTTCCCAAGGACAAGAACGACGAGCGGAACTGTACGCTCGAGATCCGTGCGGGAGCGGGCGGCGAGGAGGCTGCCCTCTTCGCCTATGAACTCTACCGCATGTACATGGGCTACTGCGAGAAACACCGCCTCGCCTTTGACGTCGTCAACTACAACGAAACGGAGCTTGGCGGCGTCAAGGAGGCCATTGTCAATATCACGGGGAAGGGGGCGTACAAGCGTCTTAAGTACGAAAGCGGCGTCCTCCGCGTCCAGCGGGTCCCCGAAACCGAATCGCAGGGGCGGATCCACACCTCCACCTGTACCGTGGCGGTCCTGCCCGAGGCGGAGGACGTCGAGGTCAATATCGACGAAAAGGACATCCGCATCGACCTCTACCGCAGCTCGGGCGCGGGCGGGCAGAAGGTCAACAAGACGGAAACTGCTATCCGCATCACCCATTTTCCCACGGGGATCGTCGTCACCTGCCAGGACGAGCGCAGCCAGCTCAAGAATAAGGACAAGGCCTTCCGCGTGCTCAAATCGCGGCTGTATGACTACTACAACAGCCGTGCGGTGGGGGCGGAGGCGGCAAATCGGCGTTCCCTCGTCGGCACGGGGGACAGGAGCGAGCGGATCCGTACCTATAATTTCCCGCAGAGCCGCATCACCGACCACAGGATCGGGCTCTCACTGCACGATATGGAGGGATTTTTGTCGGGCGACCTCGACGCCATGATCGACGCCCTCGCCCGCCGCGAAACAGAGATGAAACTCGCAGGGGAAGTGTAAATTTAAAATTAAAAATGAAAAATGAAAAATTGGGGCGGGGGCACCTCGGCTCCCCTTGTAGGGGAGCTGTCACGCAGTGACTGAGGGGTTCAAAAAACCCTATCCCCCGCTGCGCGGGTACTTCCCCTAAGAGGGGAAGCGAGTGGAACTGCCTTCGGGCTTCCCTCGGCTCCCCCTTGAGGGGGTGTCATTCTAAACATCTTTCACCATAATTTTAAATTTTTAATTTTAAATTTTTAATTTTGTAATATGTTTCAAATTTTATCAAAACGGATCAGGACAATTTCACCGTCGTTGACGCTTTCCATCTCCGCCAAGGCAAAGGAGATGAAGAGAGCGGGGGAGGACGTCATCTCCTTCAGCGTGGGAGAGCCCGACTTCAACACGCCCGAGCCCATCATCGGGGCCGCCAAGGACGCGCTCGACGCGGGGCAGACCAAGTACACCCCTTCGGCAGGCACTTTGGAGCTTCGCCGCGCGATAAGTTGCAAATTTTTGCGCGACAACGGCCTTTCGTATGCTCCCGAGGAGATCGTTGTGTCGAACGGGGCAAAGCACTCCATCTTCAACGCCTGCTACGCCCTCGTTGACGAGGGGGACGAGGTCATCATTCCCTCCCCCTATTGGCTGACCTATCCCGAAATCATAAAGACGCTGGGCGGCGTGCCCGTCATTGTTGAGGCAAGGAAGGAGAACGGCTTCAAGATCTCGCCCGCACAACTCAAATCTGCCATCACGCCGCGGACCAAGCTCTTCATCTTCAACTCCCCCTGCAATCCCACGGGAGCCGTCTATGATGAGGGGGAAGTGTGCGCTCTTGCCGCCGTCTGCGAAGAGGCGGGGATCTGGACGATCTCCGATGAGATCTACGAAAAGCTCGTCTATGGCGCAAAAAAGCCCTTCTCCTTTGCGGCCTCCTCCGCTTGGGCGAGGGAACATACGGTCACCGTCAACGGCGTGAGCAAGACGTATGCGATGACGGGCTGGCGGATCGGTTACCTCGCCGCGCCGCGGGAAGTCGCACATGCCGTCGATTCCTTCCAGTCCCACGCGACGAGCAACCCCAATTCCATTGCCCAGTGCGCCGCCCTTGCCGCGCTTTCCTCGCCCGCCTCCTCCGTCGAGGAGATGGTCGCCGTTTTTTCCAAGCGGCGTGAGGTTCTGTTGCATGCCGTTTCCGCGCTCGAGGAGGTGTATTGCATCCTCCCCGACGGGGCGTTCTATGCGATGCTCGTCGTCGGCGGGATGTACGGAAAGGAGTATCATGGCAGAAAGATCGAGGGTTCCGTGGCCTTTGCCGAGGCCCTTCTCGAGGCCGAAAAGGTCGCCGTCGTCCCCGGGGCGGCGTTCGGCGCGGATGACTGCGTCCGTCTGAGCTATTCTCTCTCCGAGGGGGAGATCCTCAGGGGCATTTCGCGGATCGGGGCATTTTTGAGAGAACTGCGCTGAAATGAAAAATAATTTCGTTAAATTTTTGCAAAACCCTTGAAATCGGGCCGAAAACTTGTTAAAATAGAACTGTAATAAAATGTCGCCGAAAGGCAGGAGGGAACCATGATTACCATTATTTGCGGACCAAAGGGCAGCGGTAAGACCAAGAGGATCATCGACGTAGCGAACGCCGCCGTCGAAACGGCGAAGGGGCACTTGATTTTTATTACCGATACCAAGAGATATATGTACGATTTAAAGCGCGAGGTCCGCTTCATCGACGTGACCGATTACGCCATTGCGGGCATGGATGCGCTGAGCGGCTTTGTGCGCGGCGCGATCGCGGGCTCCTACGATAACGAATATGTCTTTTTGGACGGCATTGCCCGCATTGCAGGCAAGCCCCTTTCTGACATGGCACAGCTCTTCTTTATCATCGAAAAAATCGCGGAGCTTCGCAACATCAAGCTCTACGTCACCTGCTCCTGCGATGAGGCGGAGCTTCCCGATTTCTTGAAAAAATATCTGTAATACGGTTTTATGCATTCCTGTTTTTGTCAAAAATGAATGCATAAAGTGAAAAAAATGCCATTGTTTCCGTTCCGCGCACGCGGGACGGAATCGGCATAGAAAAAAGAAGGTCACTATGTATTTTATCAGCACGCGCGGAGAGGAAAAGGTCACGGGCGCACAGGCGGTCGTGCAGGGCATTGCGGGGGACGGCGGACTGTTCGTCCCCGAAGTTTTCCCTACCGTCCCGCCCGAAGAGATCGAAAGAATGTGTGAGATGGACTATGCCGAACGCGCCGCGTTTCTCCTGTCCAAATTCTTTGACGAATTTGAGGAGGAGGGGCTTCTCGAGGCATGCAGGGCCGCCTATCAGAGGTTTGAGGGGAACGACGCCGCGCCGCTCCTCCGCATGGACAACGGCATGTACATGCTCGAGCTCTTCCACGGCCCCACCTGCGCGTTCAAGGACGTTGCCCTCACGCTCATGCCCTATCTCCTGAAAAAGAGCTGCGAAAAGGCGGGCGTCAGGGAGAAGATCCTCATTCTCACCGCCACGAGCGGAGATACCGGCAAGGC
>CANQUY010000030.1 GCA_947627125.1 uncultured Clostridia bacterium | reverse complement strand
ACCCGCCCCGCGCGCGTTCTATTTGTTTCTAAGCGCGGCACGAGCGCGTAGCGCGAAGTTAGAATCTCGCGGGGCGTATGTGTAATGTGTGCGGCGAGATACTTCGGGTCGGCCTCCGTAGACTGCGTATTGCTCCCATTCTCAGTATGACGCCGCACCAATGGAAGTCCGTTGGTTCAACGGGATTCATCGCTGCGCTCTGAATGAACGGCGGGCGGGGGATCGTTGCCCACCCCCCTACCCCCTCCTCGGGAGGGGGCATAGACGGGTCCTCCTCGGGAGGGGGGCATAGACGGGTCCTCCTCGGGAGGAGGGGGCATAGACGGGTCCTCTTCGGAATGGGGCGGGAAACACAAAAAAAACCCGACTTATTGTCGGGTTTTCGCATATTTGGATCATTCCTCGGCGTTGTTCAGAGGGTCGAGCGCGGCAATCTTATCGGCCAGTCGTATGAATGCCCGCGCATCCTCTTCGCCGATCGTATCGACGATACACTTGACGAGCAGCAGCGTTTTTTTATGCTCTTCCATAAAGACGTCGAAGTTCTTTGCGCGCACATAAGTCGTCCGTTTATCCTTTCCGTCGATCTTTTCGAGGCATCCCTTCTGCACCAGCGAATCGATGGTGCGGTTGACAAGGGACTTCAGCATATACGTCCGTTCCACGATCTCCCTGAAGGAAACGAGCCCCTCGCCGTCCTCCGCGTAGCGATTGTAGACGAGATTCATCACGATCGCCTCATTGTAGATCATGCCCTGCGTGATACGGGTGTTTTTCAGAGCCCCCGTCAGCTTCACCCATGCCGTGATGATATCCTCTTCGAGCCCCATGTCTTTTCCTCCCTCATTTCTTCGCCGCCTACCCATTATAGCGCATAAGTGTCATAAAGTCAATGCCTTTTTCAAGATTTTAAGCGTGCAGAGAATTTACAAAACCGCGCCGCCGTGCTATAATATCCGTATGGAATTGCCGAACGACCCCGTGATGCTGATGAGCTATCTCAATACCAAACTCCGCGACGGAGCGAACGACCTCTCCGCCCTCTGCGACGCGCTGGACACGGACGAGGAAACGCTGCTTCTCCGTCTGAAAAATGCAGGGTTATGTTACGAAAAAGGCTCGAATCGCGTCGAATTCCTCTGAGTTATCCACATATCAACATTGTGAATGTTGATAAGTTGAAACCGCCTGTGTAAAAAGGAGCGCATATGTCGCAATTGGAGATCATGAAATTATTTGAACAGTACGACGACGAGATCTCGGAGGGGGACTTCACGCCCGCCGAGCTCGAGGAATATCTTGCCTATGCGCGGGACAAGGATGCGCCGCTCTCCCCCGCCGCGTGGAAGGCGCAGTACTTTTCGTACTACGACGACGTCAAGGACAAGACGCTCAAAAAGCAGGATTGGTGAGCGTTCAGGAGAGGAATTTTGTCGGGCGGAAGGCGACGAGCCAGAAGAAAAGCCAGAGCGCGGCGACGCCCGTGACCGACAAAATTGCGCGATAGATGACGATATTTCCGAAGCAGAGGAAGCTGAGAAGGTCGAACCCGACGAGGGCGTAGACGCTTGCAAAGATGCCGAATACAATCAAAATGCCGCACATGATCCACGTAGTGTACTTCATGGCGGCAGTATTTGTAATTTGCGGGGAAATTATGATTTCTGCTCCGGCAACATGCTGCCCGCGCGCTCATGTTGAGCGAAGCGAAGAATCCCATTGAACCAACGGGAGCCCATAGCGGCGTCATGCTGAGAACGAGAGTGGAACGCAGTCCACCCGCTCATTCTGAGGAAGCACAGCGACCGAAGAATCCCATTGAACGCACGGGAGCAGGTGGCGGCGTCATGCTGAGAAGGAGCGTGGAACGCAGTCCACCCGCTTATTCTGAGGAAGCACAGCGACCGAAGAATCCCATTAAACCAACGGACTTTCGTGCGTTTTACGGGATCCTTCGCTACGCTCAGGATGAGCAGTTGCTCCCGTGCGTTTTATGGGATCCTTCCCCTTCGCTACGCTCAGGGTCAGAATGACGCGGCGGGTCAGGTATCGTTCTCTCGTCTTCTCCCTTTCTCAGAATGACGCGGGGGCGGCATGAGCGGGCGCGGTTACGTGATGTTCTCCACCACGAGTTTGGTAAAGGAAACGTTCTCCATGAAGTCGGCGGGGCGGAAAACGACGTGGCGGAACTTCGCATACTGAAAGATATGCTGTTTCAATAAAACGGGCGTGGGGACGTCGAGCGTTGTGCAAATTTCCGCAAGATAGCCGAAAAAATCGGCATAGGAAAACTGCGTTTCCCCCTCGTACACCGTCTGCTTGGCGATATGCTCGCCCTCATATACTTTTGCCCAAATTCTGAACATATCCATATTATAGCAAAGATTCCGCCCAAAAAGCAAGGGAAATGGGGCGCAGGGCATAAAGATACTTGACAAATTCCCAAAAACGCGCTATAATCAGACCGATAAAAGTGCCGTGATTTCTGTGCTGATGGGGAATCACGGTATCATTTATAAAAAAAGAACGCACATATCGTGCAAAAAAGAGGTTAAATCATGGCAGAACAGTTTATCATGACAAGACAGGGCTACGAGGACGCGAAGAAGCGTCTTGACTATCTGATCAACGTCAAGCGGGCCGAGATTGTCGGCCGCATCCAGGAGGCGCGCAGCCACGGCGACCTTTCGGAGAATGCCGAATACGACGCCGCCCGCAACGAACAGGCCGCCAACGAGGGCGAGATCGCGGAGCTCGACCACCGCATCAAAAACGCCGTCATTGCCGAGGAGAACGACGATAACTCCGTCGTGCATATCGGCACCGTCGTCACCGTGTACGACAAGGGCTTCGACGAAGAGGTTTCCTACACGATCAAGGGTTCGACGGAAGCGGACGCCATGAACAATATCATCTCCAACGAGAGCCCTGTCGGCGCGGCCCTCCTCGGCCACAGGAAGGGGGATACGGTCACCGTCAAGGCTCCCAGCGGCGAGTATGAGCTCAAGATCCTCAAGATCGAGCTGAACGGAGATTGAGGCCCCATGGAAGAGAACAGAAACGAGGAAGAGCTCATCGAACAGGCGAAGATCCGCCGCGAAAAGCTCAGAAAAATGCAGGAAGAGGGCAACGACCCCTACAAGGTGACGAGCTATCCCGTCACCGATCTTTCCGCCGAGATCAAGGAAAAATTCGACACTTATGAGGGGAAAACCGTGTGTATCGCGGGGCGGCTCATGTCCCGCCGCATCATGGGGAAGGCCTCCTTTTCTCACATTGCCGACAGCAAGGGCAGCATTCAGATCTATGTGACCCGTCAGGACGTCGGCGAGGAAAAATACGCCGCCTATAAGAAGGATTTCGATATCGGCGATATCGTTGGCGTCAAGGGCTTTGTCTTTAAGACGCAGACGGGGGAAGTCAGCGTGCACGCGACCTCGCTCGACATGCTCTCCAAGGCCCTTCTGCCCCTGCCCGAAAAGTTCAACGGACTTCAGAACATGGACATGAAGTACCGCCTCCGCCATCTCGACCTCATCATGAGCGAGGACGTGAAAAACACCTTCTATAAGCGTGCAAAGATCATTGCGGGGATCCGCAGGTACCTCGACGAGAGGGGATACATGGAGGCGGATACGCCCATCCTTCTGCCCCTCGAGATCGGCGCGGACGCCCGCCCCTTCAAGACGCACCACAACGCCCTCGACCTCGACATGTATTTAAGGATCGAAACGGAGCTGTATTTGAAGCGGCTCATTGTCGGCGGATTCGGCAAAGTGTACGAAATGGGCCGCATCTTCCGCAACGAGGGCATGGACGCAAAGCACAATCCCGAGTTCACCACCGTGGAAATTTATGAGGCGTATGCCGACTATCACACCATGATGGACCTCGTCGAGGAAATGTACAAGACGGTCGCCCTCGACGCCTGCGGGACGCTGCAGATCACCTATCAGGGGACGGAGCTCGACCTCTCCAAGTGGGAAAAACTCACAATGACCGAGGCCGTGAAGAAGTACTCGGGCGTGGACTTTTCCCTCGTCAAGTCGGACGAGGAGGCCCGTGCGCTCGCCGCAGAGCATCATGTGGAGCTCGAAAAGGGCAAGGACACGAAGGGGCACATTTTGGCGGAATTTTTCGACGCATACGTCGAGGACAAGCTCATCCAGCCCACCTTTATCTACGAATATCCCGTGGAGATCTCCCCGCTTGCCAAGCGCAAGCCCGACGACCCCGCGATGACGGAGCGGTTTGAATACTTCATGATGGGCATGGAGATGGGCAACGCCTTCTCCGAACTCAACGACCCGATCGACCAACGCGAACGCATGGAGGCGCAGGCCGCAAAGAAACGGGCGGCGGGGGCCAACGCACAGGTGGACGAGGACTTTTTGGACGCCTTGGAACACGGCATGCCCCCGACGGGCGGCCTCGGGCTGGGTGTTGACAGGCTCGTGATGCTCCTCACGGACAGCGCGACGATCCGCGACGTTCTCCTCTTCCCCACCATGAAACCCAAAAAATAGACGAAACGTGGACGCGAGAATCACCAAACAGAGGCTCGGTAATCTCCTCTCATACGATTGGCTCAAGATCCTCGGCCTGATCGCCGCAGCGGTCGCGGTTCTCTATGTCCTCTTTGTCATGATCGCGACGAGGCCCACGATCGCACAGGTCTACACCGTGTACACCTACAGCGGCCTCAAGATCGGGAAGGACAGCCATTCCCTCGTCAAGGATCTGGACGGAACATTTTCCTACGATATCCTCGAAGTGGAGATGCAGAACTTTGAGGACAGCACGATGGGGGCGCAGGCCCTTGCCGCCCGCCGCGGCATGTTAGAGGGGGACGCCGTCATTGCCGCGAACTATACCGAGGAGGACGGAATGACCCCCTTTGAGCGGATCGCGTCGAACTACAGCCCCTACAACGAGCAGACGGGGACCTGCGACGGCTACTACGAGATCCCCGCGTTTCTCACGGAAACGGAAGAATATCTGCAGGATTATTTCGGAACGGAGCTCACAGGAGAGCCCGACGAGGCGGCCGTGAAGAGCTCCTTTGAGCGGATCGCCGCCACGGACAAGCGGTTCAGAACGGACGCACAGCGGGAGGCGGGGCTCGCCGAAGAGCGGGCGCGCGTCATGGCCCTCCGCGAGAACTACCTCATTGTCAAGGCCGCCTTTGACGACGGTTCCCTCTACACCGTGGACTACGCTTTCACCTATACGCGGGGGGACGCCGAAGAGGAGATGCGCTACCCCTTCGGTATCGGCCTCGGGAATCTCTCGGGCTTTACCGATCTTTTCTTCTACTACAGCGGAGAGAACGCGACGGCCAAGGACCTCGTGCTCCTCTTCTTCAACAACGGCGAAAACCATGTGCGGGACGCAAAGTACGAAAACTGGGCGTTTCTCCGCTACCTTCTCGACAACTATGCGCCTGTACATTCGTGAGATGCTCTCCTCGCAAAAAAAGCACCTCTCCTTTCATATGCCGGGGCACAAGCGCGGCGGGGAGGACATTACGGAGCTCAGCTATTCCGATTGCCTCCTCTCTCCCTCGGGCCCCATTCTGCTGGCGGAGCGGGACATTGCCGAGATCCTCGGCGCACGCCGCAGTTTTATACTGACGGACGGCAGCACCTGCGGGATCTTTTCAATGCTGTATGCGCTGAAGAGGGAGGGAAGGACTTCCGTCGCTTTCCCCGTTTCCTCGCACAGGAGCGTCTATAACGCCTGCCGCGTGCTCGGCCTCAAGACGGTCCTCATTCCCCAAAAGATGGAAAATGGCATTCCCGCACAGCCCGAGATCGAGGACGTCGAGGCGGCCTTAAAGGGGGCGGACGCCCTGCTTCTGACCTCGCCCGATTACTATGGATTTCTGGCGCCCATGTCCGCGGCAAGGGAAATTTGCCGTACCCATGTCAAGCCCTTCCTGATCGACGGGGCGCACGGGGGGCACCTGCACTTTTCGGACATGCATGCCTCAAATTATGCCGACATGTGGGTGGACGGCGTGCACAAGTCCCTGCCCGCTCTGACGCAGGGGGCGGTCGTTTCCTGCAAGACGGAGGAATGGGCGGCGGCCCTTGAGGAGGGCGTCAAGACCTTCCGCACGACCTCTCCCTCCTATCCCATCATGGCGAGCGTGGAGGAGGCTGTCAAGTGGCCGAGGAACGAGGCGATCGAATTGGCGGCGGCGCAGTTCAAACAAGACTTCGGAGCTGTCCCCAACGACGATTGGACGAAGATCCTCATCTTCTTCGGGGAAGAGGCCGACGGGGCGCAGCGCTCTCTCGAGGCCCAAAACGTATACCCCGAATTCAACGACGGAAACTATCTATTGTTCTACCTTTCCCCCTGCACGACTGAGGAGGACCTCGCGCGGCTCGGCGGGCTCTTGAGGGATCTCCCGCGCGGCAGGAGGGTCACCGAGGGGAAGATCCCCATCTATTCGGAGGGCACATGAAGGAGCTTTTGCGCTCGGCGAAGATCTATCGGGACATGGGCGGCGACGTTTCCCACACCGTCCTCGTCACATTTTCGGATGAAGTGTACCTGCGCGCCCTGCTCAAGGAGTGCGCCAAGGCATTTTTCCGTGCGAAGGACGGCTCGCGCGAGGCGGAACTCATCGACAAGGAGGCCCTCACGGACTGCCTCATCTTTCCCCCGCAGGGCGGCAAGCTCACGGCGGAAATGTGCGCCAAGATCATTGACGAGAGCGTCCTTCTCCCCGTCGAACAGCCCAAAAAACTCATCATTCTCGACAATTTCCACACCGCAAGCGCGGTCGTGCAGAATAAACTTTTAAAAGTCCTCGAGGAACCGCCCGAAAAGGTGTATTTCCTCCTCGGCACGGTCAACGAATACGCCGCGCTCCCCACCGTCCGTTCACGTGCGCAGAGGGAGATCGTGCCCCCCTTCCCCGAGGAGCAGATCGCGTCTGCCCTTGCCCGCATGTACCCGCGGGAGAACGGCAGGGCGGCGGCTGCGGCTTGCGGGGGGATCCTCTCGGATGCGGAAGCGCTCCTTTCGGGGGGCGAGGAGGTCTTTTTGCGGGCGGAAAGCTACCTCGGCGGGGAGAGAACGGAGGAGTTCTGCCGCTCCCTCACCGATAAAAAGGACGCAAAACTCTTCTTCTCTTCCGTCCGTATGGTCCTCAGGGACGTCATGTTCGTGCGGCAGGGACTTTCGGAATACGCCGCAAGGAGAAGCGAGGGGACGAAGAGGCTTGCCGAAATGTATTCCGTCGGCGCGGCCCGCCGCGGCATTTCCCTCGTGGGACAGGCCGAACAGGAGATCACATTCAACGCGAATTTTTCGCAGTGTGCGCTGAATCTTGCGCTACAGCTCAAAAAGGAGAGAGAAACATGGCAAAGGTTGTCGTAGTGAAATTCAGAAAGAGCAAGCCCTACTGGTTCGCCGCGGGGGATCTTGAGCTCAAAAAGGGACAGGGCGTCGTTGCGGAAACCTCACACGGTCCCGAATACGGCGTTGTCGTCGAGGCGGTGAAGGAGGTCCCCGATAAATCGGTCACCGCACCCTTAAAGCCTGTCATCCGCATTGCAACGGAGCAGGACGAGGAGATCGTGCGACGGAACGAGGAGAAGCGGCCCGAGGCAATGAAGGTCTGCCGTGAAAAGATCGCGGAACACAAGCTCGGCATGAAGCTCATCGACTGCGAATTCACCTTCGACGGCAGCAAGGTCATCTTTACCTTCACGGCGGAGGGCAGGGTGGACTTCCGCGCCCTCGTCAAGGACCTCGCGTCCTACTTCCACATGCGTATCGAACTCAAGCAGGTGGGGATCCGCGACGAAACGAGGATCCTCGGCGGGATCGCGCCCTGCGGCAGGGAATGCTGCTGCGCAAGCTGCATGCCCGAGTTCAGAAAAGTTTCCATCAAGATGGCAAAAAATCAAGGGTTATCGCTCAATCCGGGGAAAACTTCGGGCCTGTGCGGGCGGCTCATGTGCTGTCTTTCGTATGAGGACGACTACTACGCCGACGCCTGCAAAAAGATGCCCAAGCTCGGTGCGACCGTCGGCACGCCCGAGGGAAAGGGCTCCGTCGTTTCGGTCAATATGCTCAAGATGAATGTTCGGGTCAAGATCGAAAAGGACGGCGCAGTGTTCTACCGCGATTTCCCTGTGACGGATATCAAGTTCAAACGGGGGCAGGCGGAAAGCAGCGAGGAGAGCCCCTCCGACGATTCTCCCGACGATAAAATTTCCGAATGATTTCGCAAAACACTTTACGTCTTGCAAAAGGTGTGATATAATACAGGTACAGATTTTTTATGGAGGGTGGTCAACATGGCTCACAAGATCAATGATGAATGCATTTCCTGCGGGACTTGCGCGGATACCTGCCCCGTCAACGCGATCGCTCCCGGCGACACGACGTATGTCGTCGATCCCGATACCTGCGTAGACTGCGGCGCATGCGAGGGCGTTTGCCCCGTCGGCGCGATCCAAGCGGAATAAGCAAACGCAAAAAAAGCGCGGTCCCCGCGCTTTTTTGTTTTACCCCTCGGCTGAGCCTCGGGATGAGGACGAAGGCGGCGTCATGCTGAGAACGGGAGCACGAACGCAGTCTACAAAAGTTGTACCGAAGCATCTCGCCGCATAGAAAACGCCCCGCGCGTTCATCCCGCCCGCTCATCCTGACCTCGTAGCCGAAGGGGAAGGATCCCATGAAACCAACGGGAGCCTGTAGCGGCGTCATGCTGAGAACGTGAGCGTGAACGCAGTCTACAAAAGTTGTACCGAAGCATCTCGCCGCATAGAAAACGCCCCGCGCGTTCATCCCGCCCGCTCATCCTGACCTCGTAGCCGAAGGGGAAGGATCCCATGAAACCAACGGACTTCGTTTGAGGGGATTCTTCGGTCGGCTTCGCCTCCCTCAGAATGAGCGGGTTACCACAATTTCCAATCCCCATGCGTGTTATCGAATCCCTTCAAACGGGCAATTACAAGATCATACAGGACACCGACCTCTACCGCTTCACTTCGGACGCGGTACTTCTCTCGCGCTTCGTGCGTGCCAAAAAGGGGGATCGGGTCGCCGATTTCTGCGCGGGCAGCGGTATCGTCGGCCTGCATTTCTATGCCGAAAACGAGGGGATCTCCTCCGTCACCCTCTTTGAAATGCAGCGCGAGCTCGCCGACATGAGCAGGGAAACAATTTCGCTCAACCGTCTTGAAAACGTCTTTACCGTGGAGAACATGCGCGTGCAGGACATTCCGCCCAAGTACACGGAGTATTTCTCGCTCATTCTCTGCAATCCGCCCTACGAGCGCGGCGGATTTGAAAGCCCCGACGAAAAGAAGGCCCTCTGCCGCAAGGAGATTTCGCTCACCCTTCCCGAGCTCGTCGGGAGCGCGGCGAAATGTTTAAAATTCGGCGGAAGATTTGCGCTCGTTCACCGCGCCGACCGCCTCGCGGAAGTTATCTACACCCTCCACGAGAGCGGCCTCGAACCCAAAAAAATGCAACTTATAGCGGGAAAAACGGGGGACGCACCCTATGGCGTTCTCCTCGCCGCCGTCAAGGGAGGCAGGCCCAATTTGGAAGTTTTGCCCACCGTTTCCAACGACGTAAGGGGGATATAACATGATACAGTTCGTCGCAACGCCCATCGGAAATCTGAAGGATATCACCCTCCGCGCCCTCGAGGCCCTGAAGGAGGCGGACGTCATCTTCTGCGAGGATACCCGCCACACCCTCAAGCTCCTTTCGGCGTATGACATCAAAAAACCGCTTTTCAGCTGCCATAAATTCAACGAAAGGGAGGCGGCGGAAAAGATCTTGTCGCTCTCGAGAGAGGGGAAAAACGTCTGCGTCGTTTCGGACGCGGGCATGCCCGTCATCTCCGACCCCGGGTGGGAAGTGTGTAAATTCCTGCGCGAGGCGGGGGAAAATTTCACCGTGCTCCCGGGGGCCAACGCCGCCCTCTGCGCGCTCGTCCTGTCCGCTTTACCGAGCGATAAGTTCACGTTTTTGGGATTTTTGCCCGAAAAAAAGAGGGAGCGCGAGGCCCTCTTAAAGGCGTATCAAACCTCCCGCGCGACCCTCCTCTTTCACAGCGCGCCGCAGGACGTGGACCGCGATATTCGCGACATATGTGCGATTTTCGGGGACCGCAGGGCATGCGCCGTCAGGGAGATCACCAAGATCCACGAGAGCGCGGAGCCCTTCACGCTCAAAGAGGGGCTCGCGGGGGAAAAGCGGGGGGAGTATGTGATCGTCGTCGAGGGCGCGGCGGAACATGAGGACCCGCTTTGCTCCCTCTCCGTGCGGGAGCATGTTCTGCACTATATGAATGAGGGATACGAGAAGAAGGAGGCCCTCAAGCTCGCCGCCCGTGACCGCGGCGTTTCCAAATCCTCCCTCTACGCCGAAACCTTAGACTTGTGAGTTGTTGCCCGCCCCGCGCGTCATCCTGTCCCAGCCGCTCATCCTGAGCGCAGCGAAGGATCCCATAAAACCAATGGAGCATGGTTTAACGGGATGCTTCGGCTACGCCTCAGCATGAGCGACCTACTCCCGATGGTAGCGGCGTCATTCTAGGGGAGCGTCAGCGACCGAAGAATCCCGACGATGAAAGGACGGACTCCGTTTGAGGCGATCCTTCGGGCTTCGCCCTCAGGATGAGCGGGCGGCGGGCATTTGTGCCCGCCGCCCGCTCAATTTTTAATTTTATATTTTAATTTTAGGGAATTGTGTTGCAATCGCGCGCAATTCCTGTTATAATTTCTGTATGCTCATTGCAATGTTTCCGAAATTAGAGAACACGAAATTCACGCAGTACGTGCGTGCCTTTTTCCGTTCTCCCTATTACCCCTTCGTCATCGCCGCGTTGATGGCGCTTTCGGAGATCTTTGCGCTCGAGCTCCCCGTCTACTATATCTATCTCTGCATCGGTATCCTGTGTGCCTTTGTGTGTGAAGATACTCTCGGGATCCTTCCCATCGTCTGCTGCAGTTACATGACCTTTGCCTACAAGAACAACCCACACGGTGCGAATGAACAGAAACTCTTTTCAAACGCCGCGAATATGACCCAGCTCATCTTTATCCTCGCCGTGGCGGTGGTGATCCTGCTTGCAAGGCTCGTGACCTACCTTATCGACCATCCGAAGCGTAAACTTCCCTTCCTCACGGTCGGGTTCATTGTGCTCCTCGCCGGCTATCTGCTCTCCGGCGTCGGCTATCCCGAATACGTCGCGGGGGACGCCATTTTCTTCGCCTTTGCGCAGATCGCCGCCCTCTCCCTCTTCTACTTCTATTTTTACTTCACGGTCGATTGGGAAAGGGTCGAAAAGAGCTATATCTTCACCGTTTTCATTGCGATCGGCGTCGGCCTTCTTGCGGAGATCGGCGGCATGTACACCCATGAGGGCGTCTTTAAAAGATTGGATGACGGCAGCTGGGAAGTCAACCGCAGTGCGCTCGGAACGGGCTGGGGCGTGTACAACAACGTCGGCTGCGTCATGGCGATGTGCATTCCCGCTCCCTTCTATTTCGCCGTCAAAAACGAAAAATGGGGCTGGGCATTCTCCATTCTCGGCTGTGTGTTCATGCTCGGCGTCGCGCTGACGCAGAGCCGCGGCTCCATTCTCTTCGGGGCCGTTGTGTTTGCCGCCTGCGTCGTCACCGTCCTCGTCATGGCGAAGGGCAAAAACCGCATTCTGAACATTGTGGTGTTCGGCTCCATGCTCCTTGCGCTTGTTATCGCCATGATCTTGTTCCATGATGAGGTCGGCCGCCTGTTCATTGCGATCGAAAAGACCGCGCGGGACTTCTTTAACCAGCTCCTCGCAAACGAGCTCAAGCCCGACCAGCTCTCCTCGGGCAGGATCAGCCAATATAAGGAATGTTGGAATAAATTTACGGAATATCCCTTCCTCGGCGTCGGGTTCCACAATTTGGGGGATGGCGGCGGGGGATTCTCCCATTTGAAGGGCAGCGTCCTCATTCCGCCCCGCGCGCACAACACGTTCTTCCAGCTGATCGCGAGCGGCGGCGTCGTCGTGACCCTCGCCTATCTTGTCCACCGCGTGCAGACGCTGTGGCTGTGGCTGAAAAAGCCCAATTTTGAAAAGACGATGGCGGCTTTCATCATCGGAGCCCTGCTCCTCACGAGCCTTTTGGACTGCCACTTCTTCAACTACGGCCCGGGGCTTTTGTACAGCTGCGTTCTCGTCTACATGGAATGCTGTGCGAACCGCCAAGCCCCTCCCGCCCCCACCGCTCATTCAGCCTCCGCCGCTCATCCTGAGCGCAGCGAAGAATCCCATTAAACCAACGGCGGCCTGAACGCCCATCACCCAGCCGTTCTCAATTACGTCATGGTGAGCATCGTCGAACCATCACCTTATTATTGCTGCGGCGATCCCTCGGCTACGCTACTTCGTCGCTACGCTCCTCGTGCCGCGCAGAGTAGCAACAAGAATGCGCGCGGGGCAGGATGACGTGATTAAGAACGGTTCCGTTCTAATCACTGCCCCACCGCAATTTTAAATTTTTAATTTTCAATTTTTAATTACAGTAAAACCCCCCGAAACTCGCGCTCCGAGGGGTTTTACATATGATAAGGGGGAAAAATTATGAGCTGTCTTTTCGATTGCTCCCGCAACCTTTTGATACTGCAATTATATACACCTCCGCGCAAAAAAGCAAATATTCCGACGAAATTTTTCAAAAAATTTTTTTAAAAATAAATGATACAATTTATGAAAATAATTTTCATTTTCACAAAAATAATTTAAAAATTCCTCACATATGTCGAAAATTACATAAATCTGCAAAAAAGGCAGGCGCAGATCACCCCGATGAAGTTGGCCGAAAGCGACACAAAAATCGGCGTAAACATTCGCTTTTTCCTGACCCCCGCAAAATAGACGGCGGAGATGTAGAACACTGTTTCGCTCGAACCGTACGCACAGCAGGCGCACCGCCCGATATAGCTGTCCGCCCCGTATGTATGCAGGATCTCCGAGAGGAGCGCCGTCGATCCGCTCCCCGAAAAGGGCTTCATGAGGACGAGTTTTGCAATTTCGGGCGGGATCCCGAGGAAGGAAAACGCAGGCGAAAGCCACCCCGTGACGAGGGCCGAGAGCCCGCTTCTTTCAAACAGTTCCGAGAGGATGAGGATCGCCGCAAGATAGGGGAAGAGAGAAAGAACGAGGGGCGCCGCTTCCTTCACTCCCTCCGCGAAACCGTCGTATAACTTCACTTTTTTTATGAGCGCGTACAAAAAAACGGCCAAAAACAGCGTGGGAATGACGAGAGAAAAATACTTCACTTTTTCCTCCGCAGCGCGTGTGAAATCTTCAGCAAAAGGAACCCCGCAAAGGTCGAAATGAGGGTAGAAAGCAGCGTCGGCAGAAGGATATCCATGGCGTTTTCCGCTCCCGCGGCGATGCGCAGAGCGATGACGGTGGTGGGAAGAAGTTGCAGGCTTGTCGCATTCAGCACAAAGAGGAGGTCGGCGGCGCGGTCGTTGCCCGTGTCGAGAAATCTTTTCGTGGCCTTGATGCCGAGGGGCGTCGGCGCACCGGGGAGGCCGAGCATGTTCGCCGAAAGATTTCCGCAGGCACAGTAGATGGCTTCCCTGTCGTCCGTGCGGAAGATCCTCTTGGCGAGAGGGGAGAAAAGACGGGCGATCTTGTCGGCAAGACCGCTCTTTTCTAAAATTTTGAAGAAGCCGAGCCAGACGCAGTAGACGGCGAGGAGGTCGAGAGAGAGGAGGGCGGCCTTTTCGCCGCCGGAGAGCATGGCGGGGAGGAACCCGTCGGGGTCGGTGAACAGAAACACCGCCGCCGCAAGCGTAAACACGACGGCAAAAATCGCATTCATGCTTGATTTTATGCGGAAAAGGACAAGGATATGCCCCACCCTCGTCGGCCCTCCTAAATAGGGGACATGGCTGTGTTTGAGTCTTGCAGGGCTCGGAATGAGGAAAGGACCTTACGGGAGCAGTCCCCGCGTCATTCTGAGAAGGGGAGCGGGAACGAAGTCCGATAATCTAACCCGAAGAATCTCGCGGGGCGGTGATGATAGTGCGGCGAGATGCTTCGGTACAACTCCCGTAGACTTCGTTTTACTCTCGTTCTCAGCATGACGCCGCCCGCACAGGCCTCCGTGCGCTTTACGGGATCCTTCGCTACGCTCAGGATGAGCGGGGGCGGCTCCCGTAGGTCTATGAGATCCGCTCGCTTCGCTCGGGATGAGGACGGGGCAGGGAAGCATTTTACTGCACTCAGCATAAGCGCGCAATGGCATGCGGAAAAGGCGCACAAAATCAATTTACAAATTGACGCGGTTGCGGTATAATAACAGCGAGGTATTTCTATGGCAAACAAATACTATATCACCACACCCATCTACTATCCGAGCGGAAATTGGCACATCGGTCACTGCTATACGACGGTCATTTGCGACGCGCTCGCCCGTTTCCACAAGATGAAGGGGGAAGAGGTCTACTTCCTCACGGGCACCGATGAGCATGGCCAAAAGGTCGAGAAGGAGGCCTCCAAGCGGGGCATCGCTCCCCTCGAATTTATCGATCCGCTCGTTTCTGAACTCAAGGATACCTGGCGCATGCTCGATATCGGCTACGACCGCTTCATCCGCACCACCGATCAGGATCATGTGAAGTGCGTGCAGCATATCTATCAAAAACTCTACGAGAGCGGCGATATCTATAAGTCCGAATATGAGGGCTACTACTGCACCCCTTGCGAGGCCTTTTGGACGGAGGGCCAGCTGAAAGAGGGCAAGTGCCCCGACTGCGGCAGAGAGGTGACGCGGCAGAAGGAGGAAAGCTACTTCTTCCGTCTTTCCAAATATGCTCCCCGCATCTTAAAGCTGTATGAGGACAACCCCCAATTTTTACAGCCGACCTCCCGCGTCAACGAGATGGTGAACAACTTTTTGAAGGCGGGGCTGCAGGATCTCTCCGTTTCCCGCACGACGGTGAAGTGGGGAGTTCCCCTTCCCTTCGACCAAAGGCACACTGCCTATGTCTGGATCGACGCGCTTTCCAACTATATCTCCGCCCTCGGCTATGGAACGGAGCAGGACGGCCTCTACAAAAAATATTGGCCCGCGGAGCTCCACCTCGTGGGAAAGGAGATCGTGCGCTTCCACGCCATCATCTGGCCTGCCATTTTGATGGCCCTCGG
>CANQUY010000029.1 GCA_947627125.1 uncultured Clostridia bacterium | reverse complement strand
TCATTGATAAAGTCAAGGCGGAAGTCCTTCAAAGGACGGGGATCGCCCTCAAGGAAGAGATCAGGCGGCTCACTTTTTATGGATCTACATAAAAGACAGGTTTTACTTACGGAGTATTTATGAACCTTACTGCAGATTATCATACGCATACGCCGTACTCCCACGGAAAGAATACGGTGATGGAGAATGCCATGCGGGCAAAGGAACTCGGTCTTTCCGCCGTTGCGATCACAGACCATGGCTTTTCCCATGTCGTGTTCGGCGTCAAGAGGAAGGAAGTTCCCTCCCTCGTCCGCGATTGCCGCGAGGCGGAACAGGCGACGGGCATCAAGGTCCTCGTCGGCATGGAATGCAATTTAAGGGGCATTTCCGGCCTGACCGACTTCACCGAGGAGGACTATCGGGTATTCGATATCTTTCTGATGGGCGTGCACGTCATGGCGCACTATGAGAAATTTGCAGACCGCAAGATCGGATGGCGGGGCTGGTGGGATACACAGCTGCATATCAAGCCCTCCCAAAAGCTGATCAAATATACGACGCAGGCCTATATCAACTGTATCGAGAAAAATCCCGTCGATATTCTCACGCACCTCAATTTCCAGTGCTTTTCGGACGTTGTGGAGGTGGCAAAGTGCTGCCGCGACTACGGGACCTATCTCGAGATCAGCTCGAAGAAGGAACATCTCACCGATGAAGAGCTCGACAAGGTCGTGCAAACGGGCGTCCGCTTCGTCATCAATTCGGATGCCCACAGCGTTGACAGGATCGGCGACACCGCCCTTGCCGAGGAACAGATCAAGCGCGTCGGCGTCCCCTTGGACCGTATCGACAACATAGACGGCAGGCTTCCCGTCTTTCGCTTTGCGGAATTCAAAAAGCATTTATAGAGATGAGTTTTACCACAGAGATCAAGCGGGAGCTCACAAAGACGCTCCCCGAGAGCATGGAATGCCGTTTCACGCTCCTGCAGGCATTCTTCAAGACGTGCGGCTGGCGCACGGAGGAGGGGCTCTTTTTCGTGAGCGAAAACGAATCCGTTGCCGCCTACATTTTGGACGTTGCGGAGAGCTGCCGATTCCGCATGTCTTTGACGGAGGCCGTCCGAGACCCCAAGCACGGGCGGGACAAGCTGACCTTCTCCCATACGGGGGAGGACGGCGCAGACGTTGAAGAGATCTTTTCACAGGACGTCGATACGGAGGAGCGGGCGCGTGCCTTTTTGAAGGGAGCTTTCCTCGGCGGGGGAAGCTGTATTTTGCCCCGCGGAGAACGGAGAACGGGCTATCATCTCGAACTCGTGTTCCCCGCGCTTGCCGACGCAGAACTCTGCGGGGAGCTCTTTGAGCGGTTTCTTCTGCTCGGCGGCATGGTGGAACGTGCGGACAAGCATGTGGTCTACTCCAAGAGCAGGGAGGGGATCGGCGACTTCCTCTCCGTTGTGGGGGCGCAGAGGGCGCTGCGTACCCTCGCCCTTACCGCCGCCGCCCGCGATGAAAGCAACAACCGCAACCGCCTCGAAAATTGCATGGCGGGGAACGTTGACAGGTCCATGACCGCCAGCGCGCTCCAGATCCGCTATCTGAGCTCCCTCCGCGAGAGCGAGCTCATTTTACTGCCCGAGCAACTGAGGGAAACGGCGGAGGCCCGTATCCAGAATCCGACCCTCACCTATAGCGAGCTTGCGCGGCTCCTCGGTATCTCGAAGAGCTGTCTGCAGCGCCGCCTGAAGAAATTGATACCGCAAGGAGAGAAAAAGTGACCGACTTTGTACACCTTCATCTACATACGGAATAC
Source organism: uncultured Clostridia bacterium (assembly GCA_947627125.1). Classification (GTDB taxonomy): domain Bacteria; phylum Bacillota; class Clostridia; order Christensenellales; family Borkfalkiaceae; genus Gallimonas. Next base: position 13,836 of record CANQUY010000029.1, on the reverse strand, counting down.
AGCCTGCTCGACGGGGCAGTGAAGGTGGACGAACTTGTCCGCCACTGCAAGGAGAACGGGATCGATACCGTCGCCGTCACCGACCACGGCAATATGTACTGTTCCCTGAAATTTGCCGAAAAATGCAAAAAGAACAAGATCAAGGCGATCATCGGCTGTGAATTCTATGCGGTGGACGACTATAAACAGCACACCGAATCGAGGGCCGACCATCTCATTCTCCTTGCGAAGAACAAGACGGGATATATCAACCTCGTCCAGCTCGATTCGCTCGCCTTTGTGGACGGGTATTATTACCGTCCCCGTATCGACTATAAAGTTTTAAAGGAACATACGGAGGGGGTCATCTGCCTCTCCGCCTGCCTTGCCGGCCGCATTCCGAGGCTTCTCATGGCGGGAGAGTACGAAAAAGCGAAGGAATTTGCTCTCTATCTCCAGAGCCTCTTCGGAGAGGATTTCTATATCGAGATCCAGAACCACGGCATTCCCGAACAGGAACAGGTCCTGCCGGGCCTCGTGCGCATCGCGAGGGAGATCGGGGCGCAGCTCGTTGCGACGAACGACGTTCACTACCTCAAGAAAGAGGATTGGGAGATGCAGGACGTTCTGATGTGCATCCAGACCAAGCGCACCCTCGACGATCCCACCCGCATGAAGATGCAGACGCATGAGTTCTACATGAAATCGGGGGATGAAATGGCCGCGCTCTTTCCCGATTTCCCCGAGGCGATCTCCAATACGCGCGTGATCGCCAACAAAGTTTCCGATACGGACACCCCCTTCAACCTCAAGGAGGACGGTTCGCCCGTCTACGATAAATCTCTCATTCCGCTCTACACGGCCGACGACGGCACGCCCTCCCCCGAATATCTCACGCGGCTGACGTGGGATGGGCTCCCCAAACGCTATCCCAACTACGGCGAGGATATCAAGAAGAGGGCGGAGTACGAGCTTTCCGTCATCATCAAGATGGGATTTGCCGATTACTTTCTCATCGTGTGGGACTATATCAACTGGTCCCGCCTGCACGACATTCCCGTCGGCCCCGGGCGAGGGTCGGGCGTCGGGAGCATCGTCGCCTACGCCATCGGCATTACAAACGTCGATCCGCTACGCTATGACCTGCTCTTTGAGCGGTTCCTGAATCCCGACCGCGTCAGCATGCCCGACTTCGACGTCGATTTCTGCACGGAGAGAAGGGGGGAAACCATCGAATATGTACGCAGACGGTATCATCCCGAAAACGTCGCGCAGATCGTCACTTTCGGTACGCTTGCCTCCCGCGCCGTCATCAAGGACGTGGGCCGCGTCATGCGCGTGCCCTATTCGGATACCGACCGCGTCACCAAACTCATGGACGGCAAATCGACCATCCGCGAGCTTCTCGGGCTCGATATCGAGAGCAGGAAGGGGAAAGCGGCGGATGCGGAACGCGCCCTCGAAGAGATGAGGGCAAAGGGAGATACCTCCGACGAGGGCAAGATGAAACTTGCCGATCTCGAGGGCAAGCTCGACGAAGCAAAAAAGAAGGTCGCCGAGCTCGAGGGCAAGCGAAACAGCGAATTCATCGAGATCTATGACTCCGACGACACCTTGAAGCGGGTCATCGACATGGGCCTCAAACTTGAGGGAATGCCCCGCAACACCTCCATGCATGCGGCGGGCGTCGTCATCTGCAGAAAAAAGATCGCAGACAACGTCCCGCTCTCCCGCAACGGCGAGGACGTCACGACGCAGTTCGACATGAAGGAAGTCGAGTCCATCGGCATGCTCAAGATGGACTTTTTGGCCCTCACGACGCTCACCGACATCAAAAAGACGCTCGACTATATCTATGAGGACTGCGGCGTGCACATCGAGTTCGGACAGGCCTGCGACGATCAAGGCGCCTACGACCTCATTGCGGAGGGAGATACGGACGCCGTGTTCCAGCTTGAACAGGGGGGCATGAAACGCTTCATGAAACAGCTCCGCCCGACCTGTCTTGAGGACCTCATCGCGGGGATCTCGCTCTACCGCCCCGGCCCCATGGATTTCATTCCCGATTACCTCAAAAACAGGGCGAATCCCGACAAGATCGAATATCTCACCCCGCTTCTGAAGCCCATTCTCGAAAAGACGTACGGCGTCATCATCTATCAGGAACAGGTCATGCAGATCTTCCAGAATCTTGCGGGCTATTCCCTCGGACAGGCAGACCTCGTCCGCCGCGCCATGGCCAAGAAGCACCTCAACGAGTTGATGGCGCAGAAGGAGAAATTCATCTACGGCGATATCGACAAAGGGGGGAACATTTCGGGCTGTCAGGCGCACGGGATCCCGCCCGAAGTCGCGGCGGAACTCTTCGCGCAGATGGAGAGCTTCGCATCCTACGCGTTCAACAAATCCCACGCGGCGGCGTATGCGGTCGTCACTTATCAAACGGCTTTCCTGAAGAAATACTATATCAAGGAATTCCTCGCGGGCGTTCTCAACAACCGCATCACCAAGATCGAAGAGATCGCCAAATATATTGTCTACATGAAGGAGAAGAACATCGCCGTCCTTCCGCCCGATATCAACCGCTCCAAGGCCTATTTTGCCGTGGAGGGGGACGGGATCCGCATCGGGCTCTGCGCCTTGAAGGGCGTCGGCATCGCGGCGATGGAGAGCGTTGTGGAGGACAGGAAAAAGAACGGGGAGTTTGCGGACTTTTCCGATTTCCTCATGCGCTGTATCTCCTTTGTCAATAAGAAGATGGTGGAATCGCTGATCCTCGGCGGCGCGTTCGACTGTTTCGGCCGTCCCCGCGCACAGTACGAGGCCGTCTATGAGGAACTGATCCACCGCATACAGGCCCTCGAAAAACAAAAGAACAGCATGCAAATGTCCCTCTTCGGCGATATTCTCCGTGAAGAAACGCCCAAGATAGACTATCCCAAGATCCCCGAATGGGAAAAGGAGGAACTTCTCGCAAAGGAGAAATCCATCCTCGGCGTGTACGTCAGCGGGCATCCGTTTGAAAAGTATATGCACAAGTTTACGGACTGCAACTTCAACACGGGCGCGCTCACCGACTTTGAGGAGGACGAGGAAACGCACGACAGGACGTACAATCTCGTGCGGGCGGGGGATCCCGTCACGATGGGGGGCATCATCGCCTCCATCAAGAAGATCAGTACCAAGTCGGGCGGCATCATGGCGTTCATCACGGTGGAGGACCTCTATGGCAGCGTAGAGTGCGTTGCCTTTCCGAAGATCTACGATAAGATCCGTACGATCATCAAGCCCGATACGGTCGTCCGCATCAAGGGAAAGATCGATATTCCCGCCGAGAAAGCGCCTGTCATCATCGTAGATACGCTCGAGGCGCTCCAGCCCGACGATGCTGCGCCCGCGGCCGCGGCGGCGCCCGTGACGGAAGAAACGCTCTGGCTGGATGCGCGTGCGATCTCGGAGGAAGAATTCGGGGAACTCATCGAAACGCTCGAGGGCTATCAGGGCTGCACAAAGGCAAAGATCCTCTTCGGCGGAAAGCGTTATGAGTATGGCGTGCGGATCTCGCGGGCGCTCATTGCGGAGATCAGAATGTTCCTGCCGGACACCTGTATTAAAATTGTTTGAAAACTGCGAAAAGAATTTTATAAATCTCTTTCTTTTTTGAAAAGTGTATGCTATAATAGAATAGGTCACGGAGGTTGATATGAAGAGAATCGGTTTACTGACAAGCGGCGGCGACGCCCCGGGTATGAATGCGGCGATCCGTGCGGTCGTCCGTACCGCCATCTATTTCGGGATGGAGGTCTACGGGATCGAACGCGGTTACGCCGGCCTGATCGAAGATAACATGAGGCAGATGGAAATGCGGTCCGTTTCTGACATTGTGCAGAGGGGCGGCACCATGCTCCGTACGGCGAGATGCCTTGAAATGCTCACGGTCGAGGGGCAGAAACAGGCGGTCGCCACGCTCGAAAGGCATGGGATCGAGGGCCTTGTCGTCATCGGCGGCGACGGAAGTTTCCGCGGCGCAAAGTGCCTCACGGAGAACTACGGCATTCCCACCATCGGCATTCCCGGCACGATCGATAACGATCTTGAGTATACCGATTACACGCTCGGCTTCGATACGGCGGTCAATACCTGCCTCGAAGTCATCAACAAACTGCGCGATACGATGAATTCCCATGAACGCATCTCCGTCGTGGAGGTCATGGGCCGCCATTGCGGGGACATTGCCCTGTTTGCGGGGATCACTTCGGGCGCGGAGATCATTGTCGTGCCCGAGATCGCCTACGATATCGAGGATATCGTCATGCGGATCAACCGTTCCCGTGCAAACGGCAAACACTCCAATATCATCGTCGTGGCAGAGGGAGCCGTCACGGCGGACGCTTTCGCAAAGAAACTTCAGGAGATCACGACCTACTCCGTGCGGCCCACGACCATCGGCCATATCCAGCGCGGCGGTTCGCCCTCCATGGCAGACAGAATGCTTGCGGCGCAGTTCGGCAACAAGGCGGTCCGCCTCCTCAAAGACGGCATCGGCAACCGCGTCGTCGGCATCCATAAGAACGAAATCATCGATATGGACATCATCGAAGCCGTTTCCATGAAGAAGAAGTTCAATTACGAACTCTATGAAACGCTTCAAATGATCTCAATGTAAATTCTCCGCTTTCGGCGGAATGCGGCGTTCTTCATAGGGGGGAGGCGCCGCGAAGGGAGATAACATGATATTAACGGTCTGCATGAGTCCGAGCGTGGATGTCACGATCGAACTCGATTCGCTCAACGTGGGGAAGGTCAACGTCGTAAAGAGCAAGACGCTCTCGTTTACGGGCAAGGCGCTCAACGTTGCCATCGGCGTTGCAAGGCTCGGCGGCGAAGCGCTCGCCACGGGATTTATGTACAACGAAAACGGACAGATGTTCATCGACGCGCTCGACAGAGAGGGAGTCCGCTTTACATTCGTCTGGAACGGCGGCAGGGTCCGCGAGAACTATAAGTGTATCGACAAGCGTTCCATGCTCACCGAGATCAACGATGTCGGCGGGAATGTGGAGAACGAAAAGCTCGTGGAACTTCTGCACATGATCCAATCTTCATCGTCCTCTGCCGACGTCACGGTCATTTCGGGAAGTCTTCCCCGCGGCGTGGACGACAGCTATTACCGCGATCTCTTCCGTTCGGTCGATCCCAAATCGATCCGCATCGTCGATACGGAGGGGGAAAGGCTTCTTGCCGCGCTCGAGGCGGGCGTGGATCTTGTCAAGCCCAATATCGAAGAGCTCGAAAACACACTCGGCAGAAAGTTGAAGAACAGGACGGAGATGCTTTCGGGTTGCCATGAGCTTCTCGGCCGCGGCGCAAAGATGGTTTTGCTCTCTCTCGGGCGGGACGGGGCGATCCTCACAGACGGCACAAAAAATTATCACTGCAAGAGCATCAACGTCGCCGTGAATTCCACGGTCGGCGCGGGGGACGCCATGGTGGCCGCTGCCGCGAACATGATGCAGCAGGGGGCGGAGATGCCCGATATCCTCCGTGCGGGCGTCGCCGCAGGGACTGCCGCGGTGACCACGTTCGGCACGATCTCCTTCACCAAGGAAAAGTATGAGGAAATTTTCAGAACCCTCAAAGTGACGGAATTTTGAGCTTTTCGCGCATTCAATATTGTGTAACATTTGCGTCTTTTGTTTCATGCGCATAAAACGACAAAATTCGGCATAACCACAAGATATAGTGGTTGTTAAGAAAATTTTAATCAAAATATTGTGTCCAAACACTTGACTTCTTCAAGGATATGGTGTATCATAGAAGCGTTCCCTTCGGGGGACGCTTTTTCGCCCTTTTGGGCAAAGATAAGGGAAGGAGGCAAGGAAATTCACCATGAAGATCATCAAAAGGAATGGTGCAGAAGTCAAGTTTGACATTCAAAAGATTTTAAACGCGATCCGCAAGGCAAACAACGAAGTCAGCGAGGATAACCGCCTCACCGAAGAGCAGATCTCCGCCATTGCGGAGAAGGTCGCCGCGCTCGCGGGGGATCTCAACCGCGCCGTCAGCGTGGAGGAGATACAGGACTTTGTCGAAAACCAGATCATGGACCAAAAGGCATTTGCCGTGGCGCGGAAGTATATCACTTACCGCTATTCCCGTGCGCTCGTCAGGAAGTCGAACACGACGGACGAACGCATCCTCACGCTCATCGAGTGCAACAACGAAGAGGTCAAGCAGGAAAATTCCAACAAGAACCCCACGGTCAACTCCGTCCAGCGCGACTATATGGCGGGGGAAGTCAGCAAGGACCTCACGAAGCGTCTTCTTCTGCCCCGCGACATCGTCGAAGCCCACGAAGAGGGGCTCATCCATTTCCACGACGCCGACTATTATGCCCAGCACATGCACAACTGCGACCTTGTCAACCTTGAGGACATGCTGCAGAACGGCACCGTCATCTCGGGGACCTTTATCGAAAAGCCGCACTCCTTCTCCACGGCCTGCAACATTGCCACGCAGATCATAGCCCAAGTCGCCTCCAACCAATACGGCGGGCAGTCCATTTCGCTCACCCACCTTGCGCCCTTTGTCGATATCAGCAGGCAGAAGATCCGCGGCGAAGTCGTCGAGGAGCTGAAGGATGTCGCCGTCATGGAGGAAACGATCGACCGCATCACCGAAAAGAGGCTGCGCGAGGAGATACGGAAGGGCATTCAAACCATCCAGTATCAAGTCGTCACGCTCCTTACGACGAACGGACAGGCCCCGTTTGTCACGGTATTCATGTATCTTGGCGAAGCCCGCAACGAGAGGGAGCGGGAGGATCTCGCCATGATCATCGAAGAGACGCTCAAACAGCGCATTCAGGGCGTCAAGAACGAGGCGGGGGTATGGGTCACGCCTGCATTCCCCAAGCTCATCTATGTGCTTGAAGAGGACAATGTGCGCGAGGGGAGCAGGTATTTCCACCTCACCGAACTCGCTGCAAAGTGCACGGCCAAGCGCATGGTGCCTGACTATATCTCCGAAAAGAAGATGCTTGAGTTCAAAGTCGATAAAAACGGCGAGGGGCACTGCTATACCTGTATGGGTTGCCGCAGTTTCCTGACGCCCTATGTTGACGAGAACGGACAGCCCAAGTACTACGGAAGATTCAACCAGGGCGTTGTGACGATCAACCTCGTGGACGTTGCGCTCTCATCGGGCGGGGATGTGGAAAATTTCTGGAAGATCTTCGATGAACGTCTTGAACTCTGCCACAGGGCTCTCATGTGCCGCCACAACAGGCTGAAGGGCACGCTTTCCGACGCCGCGCCCATTCTCTGGCAATACGGCGCACTCGCGAGGCTGAAGAAGGGGGAAACCATCGATAAACTCCTGTACGGCGGCTATTCCACGATCTCGTTGGGATATGCGGGGCTCTACGAATGCACGAAGTACATGACGGGCAAGTCCCACACCGATCCCGAGGCGAAGCCGTTCGCGCTCTCCGTCATGCAGCACATGAACGACAAGTGCAAGGAGTGGAAAGCGGCGCACAACATTGATTTCTCGCTGTACGGTACACCGCTCGAGAGCACGACATACAAATTTGCCAAGTGCCTGCAACAGAGGTTCGGCGTCATTCCCGGCGTCACCGATAAGAATTATATCACCAACAGCTATCACGTCCATGTCACGGAAAAGATCGACGCCTTCACGAAACTGAAGTTTGAGAGCGAATTCCAGCAGCTCTCTCCCGGCGGCGCCATCTCCTATGTGGAAGTCCCCAACATGCAGGACAATATTCCCGCCGTCATTGCCGTCATGCAGTACATTTACGACAACATCATGTACGCCGAGCTCAACACCAAGAGCGATTACTGTCAGGTCTGCGGCTACGACGGGGAGATCGTCACGGTGGAAGAGGACGGCAAGTACATTTGGGAATGCCCCGTATGCCGCAACCGCGACCAGAGCAAGATGAATGTTGCCCGCCGCACCTGCGGCTATATCGGAACGCAGTATTGGAACCAGGGCCGCACGCAGGAGATCCGTGAGCGCGTCCTTCACCTGTGATCTATCATACAACATGAACTACGCCGAAATCAAAAAATGTGATATTGCAAACGGAGAGGGGGTCAGAATCTCCCTCTTTGTTTCGGGTTGCAGAAGACGCTGCAAGGGCTGCTTCAACGCCGTGGCATGGGATTTTTCGTATGGAAAGCCCTTTACGGAGGAAACGGAGGCGGAGATCTTTGAAGCGCTCTCTCCCGATTATATCGCGGGGCTCTCTCTTCTCGGCGGCGATCCCTTTGAACCCGAGAACAGAGCCGCGCTCCTTCCTTTCTTAAAACGGTACCGCCAAAGATTTCCCCATAAGAACGTCTGGTGTTATACAGGATACACCTACAGCGGCGGAACGCTTATGGAGGACGACGGAGAGGGGGTCAAAGAGCTCCTCAAGGAGATCGATATCCTCGTGGACGGGCCCTTTGTGGAAGAGCTGAAGGACATTCGCCTCAAGTTCCGCGGCTCCTCCAACCAGCGCGTCCTCGATTTAAAGCGGACAATGGAGAGTGGGAACATAGTACTATATCTGACATAGTACTATGCAAAATGCCAAAAAATGAAATTTCAAAACCATTTTTTACGATTTGCCTCTATGCGGTTGACATTGGAAAAAAATAGGTTATAATATTAGGGTAAACAATTACATTCTATATGAAGGAGAAAGACAAGTGAACAAACTTCAGCTCAGAAGGTATGCAAAACTTCTTGCCAAGACGGGGATCAACGTCAAAAAGGGACAGTGGGTCGTCGTGCAGGCCGAACTCGACCAGCCCGAATTCGTGGAAATGGTCGTAGAGGAACTTTACCGCGCGGGTGCGGGGAAGGTCACGGTCGATTGGTCTTACCAGCCGCTCACCACCACGCACTATAAATACCAGAAGCAGGAATCCCTCGAGGCATTTGCAAAGTGGGAGATCGAGAAGCTCGAATACAGAAAGGAACAGCTTCCCGCCATGCTCTACCTCGAATCGGCGGATCCCGACGGATTGAAGGGGCTCGACCAGGAGAAGTTTACGGCAGTCAGAATGTCGCGCTCCAAGGTCATCAAGCCCATCCGCGACGAAATGGAGAACAAATACCAGTGGTGTATCGCCGCCGTGCCCTCCAAGGCATGGGCCAAGAAGGTATTCCCCGACGCGCCGACGTCGAGCAGCGCCGTGGAGCGTCTTTGGGACGCGATCCTTTCCGCTTCCCGTGCCGACGGGCCCGACCCCGTGAAGGATTGGCACCGCCACAACGATGAACTCGGCGAAAAGTGCGATCATCTCAACCGTCTGAAGCTCGCCTACCTCGAATACAAGTCCAAGAACGGCACCGATTTCAGAGTCGGGCTCATCGACGGCAGCCAGTTCTGCGGCGGGAGCGAGGAAACGCTCGGGGGCGCAACCTTCAATCCGAACATCCCGAGCGAGGAGATCTTTATCTCGCCCAAGGCGGGGGATGCGGAGGGCATCGTCTATTCCACGAAGCCGCTCTCCTATCAAGGGGAACTCATCGAGGATTTCTCCGTCCGCTTTGAGGGCGGCAAGGTCGTTGAAGTCAAGGCAAAGAAGAATCAAGAACTCCTCGAAAAGATGATCTCGATGGACGAAGGGGCAAAGATGCTCGGCGAATGCGCCCTCATTGCCTACGATTCTCCCATCAACAATACGGGGCTCCTCTTCTATAACACCCTCTTTGACGAGAATGCAAGCTGCCACCTCGCGCTCGGCAGGGGCTTCAACGAATGCGTCAGAGGCTACGAAACCATGACGAAGGAACAGCTCAAGGAGAAGGGGATCAACGACAGCACGATCCACGTCGATTTCATGATCGGGAGCGAGGATCTCGAAATTATCGGCGTCACGAAGAGCGGCGACAGGGTCCCGATCTTTAAGAACGGCAATTGGGTATTCTGACTTTAAGACATTATTTCGCAAAAAAAGAAGGCATAAAATGATCAAAATTGATATTTTTTCCGGTTTTTTGGGCGCGGGAAAGACGACGCTCATCAAAAAACTTCTCAAAGAGGCCTACAGCGGCGAAAAGGTCGTGCTCATCGAAAATGAGTTCGGCGAAATCGGCGTTGACGGCGGATTTTTGAAGGAAGCGGGCATTGAGATCACCGAGATGAACTCGGGCTGTATTTGCTGTTCGCTCGTCGGGGATTTCGCAGAGGCCCTCAAAAAGGTCGCGAACGAATTTCATCCCGACCGCATCCTCATCGAGCCCTCGGGCGTCGGAAAGCTCTCGGACGTCATCAAGGCCGTGCAGCGTGCGGAGGTTCCGGATAGCGCGCTCAACGCTTTCTGCACCGTCGTCGACGCAAAGAAGTGCAAGGTCTATTTGAAGAACTTCGGCGAATTCTTCCTCGATCAGGTGAAGAATGCAAGCTGTATCGTGCTCTCGCACACTGCCGACCCCGCAAAGACGGAGGAGGCGGCCGCCCTTCTGAAGGAGCAGACGAATGTCACCGTCATCACGACGGACTGGGACGCCCTCGACGGGAAAGATATTCTCCTCGCCATGCAAAAGACGGACAGCCTCAAGGCCGAGCTCGAAAAACTTGCCACCGAGGCGCACGAAGATGACGATGAAGACGAGTGCGAATGTCACCATCATCACCACCATCATGATGACGATGAAGAAGAGGAGCATGAACACCATCACCATCATCATGACGAGGAAGGCGAATGCGAATGTCATCACCATCACCATCATCACGACCATGACGCCGACGAGATCTTCACGAGCTGGGGCGTCGAAACGGCAAAGACCTTCACGAAAGAGGAACTCGACAACGCTCTCGCCGCGCTCGATTCGGGAGAATACGGCGAGATCCTCCGCGCAAAGGGGTATGTCAACGGCGGAAGCGAGTGGATCTATTTCGACTTTGTTCCCGGCGAACCCGATCTCCGCACGGGTGCGCCCGCCGTTACGGGCAGGTTATGCGTCATCGGCTGCCATATTGATGAAGAAAAGCTGAAAACACTGTTTTTGGGGTAAATTATGCCGAAAGAGGTTCCCGTCTACCTGTTTTTGGGCTTTCTCGATGCGGGTAAGACGAAATTCATTCAGGAAACATTCGAGGACGAGCGGTTCGATTCGGGCGAAAAGACCCTTCTTCTCGTCTGCGAGGAAGGGGAGGAGGAATACACTCCTTCCCGCTTTGCCGTGCGGAAATACGTCGTCGTCAAGGCGGATGAAGAGAAGCTCAACGTGCCCTATCTCACGCGCATTGCGAGGGAGAACAATATCGAACGCGTCGTCGTCGAGTGGAACGGCATGATGCTGCTTCAAAAGTTCTTTGAGGCGATGCCCGACGGCTGGCTCATCGCGCAGGTGATGACCTTCTTCGACGCGAACAGCTTCATCAACTATAACGCCAACATGCGGCAGCTCGTCTACGACAAGATCCAGTTTGCCGACATGGTGGTTTTCAACCGCTTTAACCCGAATCTCAAAAAAGAGGAATTCCACAAGATCGTCCGCGCCGCCTCCCGCAGGCCCGATATCGTCTATGAATATATCGGCGGCAGGGCGGAATACGACGATATCGAGGATCCGCTTCCCTACGACATCAACGCGCCCGTTATCCATATCGAGGACAGGGACTTTGCCTATTTCTACCGCGATCTCCGTGAAATGGAGGACAACTACGAGGGAAAGACGGTGCACTTCAAGGGCATTGTCGCCCTCGACAGAAAGATGAAGGCGGGCACGTTCGGCATCGGTCGGCTCGTCATGACCTGCTGTGCGGCCGATATCGCCTTTCACGGGCTTGTCTGTATCGGGGAGCCGTATTTTCAGGTCCGCGCGAACGACTGGCTGGAGATCACGGCGCGGGTGGATATCGAACCGCACAAGCTCTATGGCGGCAAGGGACCCGTGCTGAAGATCTTGCAGGCCGAACATACGCAGCCTCTCCCCGACGAGGAGGCTGTGGCGACCTTTTATTGATAACAGGAGGGGAACACATGAAAAAACTTGTGGTCTACTATTCCTTCGGCGGAAACACGCGGTCGATCGCGCGGAAGATCGCAAAGGATATCGGCGCAGATATCGCGGAGATCCGCACGCTCAAGACCTATCCCGACGATTATGACGTGCTCGTCAGCCTCGGCAAGAGAGAGGTGGAGAGCGGCTATGTTCCCCAACTCTATGCGTTGGGCGTCAATGTGCAGGAGTACGACGAGATCGTTCTCGGCACTCCCGTCTGGTGGTATACATACGCGCCCGCCGTCAAATCCTTCCTCAAGAGCGTCGATTGGAAGGGAAAGACCGTCTATCCCTTTGCGACGAACGGCGGATGGCTCGGCCACACCCCGAGCGACTTCAAAAAGGCCCTCCGCGGCGCGACCGTAGGGCCGATTTTGAACGTCAAATTTGAGGAAAAGACCCTTGTCACGCCCATGAGCGTCATCGACGCGTGGATCGGGGATCTCAAGTGAACGAACGGCTCCACGCGCTGCTCCTTGCCGATTACGGCGCACCCGTCACCGAGAGGATCGAGGCGGGCTATTGCCGTGCCCGTCCCGTGACGCTCCGCATCAATTCTTTAAAAATACCCGCCGAAGAGGGGAAAACTGCCCTTTTTCAGGCGGGATTTTCGTTTGAAGAGGTGGAATGGTTGAGCTCCGCCCTCATCATGAGGGATATCCGCGAGGAGGACCTTTGGCATACACCGCTCTATGAAGAGGGAAAGATCTATCTCCAGAGCCTTTCATCCATGCTTCCGCCTCTCTATCTCGCCCCCAAAGAGGGGGAGAGCGTGCTCGACATGACGGCCGCGCCCGGCGGAAAGACGACGGAGCTTCTGGCCCTCTCCGACGGAAAGGCGCTCATCACCGCCTGCGAGCGGGATAAAAACCGTTTTCAGCGGCTGGTTTTCAATCTGCAGCGGCAGGGAGCGGGGAGAGTTTCTGCCATCTGGCGCGACGCACTCCTCCTCGACGACTTTTTCTCCTTCGACAAGATCCTGCTCGACGCCCCGTGCAGTGGTAGCGGGACGGTTTCTGCCGAAAGGGAGGCCCGTATCGACGCCGCCTATGTGGAAAAATGCGCCGTCTTGCAGGAGAAATTGCTCAAAAAGGCGATAAAACTCCTCAAAAAAGGGGGAGAAATGGTCTATTCCACCTGTTCCGTCCTCAAGCGGGAGAATGAGGAGGTCCTAATGCGTGCGCTGAAGGGGACGGACGCCCGCCTTGAACCCGTGCAGGCGTTTGAGGGGGTCCCTCTCTTACCATCCGCGGAGGGCACGGTCTGCGTCTGTCCGACGGAACGATATGAGGGTTTCTTCCTCGCAAAGATCAAGAAGTGAACCGCACAAATAATTTATACCGTATGAAAGGAGAAATATCAATGAAAAAGAGAGGACTTTTGGCTGTATTTTCCATGCTGCTTTGCGCCGTGGTCGCGCTCTGCGGCTGCGGCTCCGAGGGAGTTTCGGCCGATTGGGACTTGACCGAGATCGACGGGAAAGTCGATCTGCATACAGAGCTCCAAAGCGCCTATCTCGCGGATGACTATAACAATATATTGAAATATGCCAAGGGGCAGGAGGAACTCAGCCGCCCCGAGAGCCTCCGCCTCGACTGGAGCGCATCGCCGAAGGGGACGGACGCCGCGATCAAGGATTACACTTTTGAATATGCGATGAACCCCGATTTCTCCCGCGCGGTTTCGCTGAAAACGGAGGAAACTTTCTGCGAGATCACAAATCTCTGCCTCGATACCGTCTACTATTGGCGGGTCACCGCGAACTTTTCAGACGGGAAAAAGTCGGTATCGCCCGTTGAGAGCTTTGAAACGGACGCCGTCGGGCCC
>CANQUY010000028.1 GCA_947627125.1 uncultured Clostridia bacterium | reverse complement strand
CCTTGAACGAAGTCCGTGGCCGTCCGCTCATTCTGAGGAAGCGCAGCGACCGAAGAATCCCCTTGAACGAAGTCCGTTGGTCTATGAGATCCTTCGCTACGCTCAGGATGAGCGCAGAAAAGCTCAGGATTGGCGCAGAAAGGCTCAGGATGAGCGCTTGAGGCGCATGCCCCCTCCTTGGGGAGGGGGGCAGGGGGGCGGGGAATACAACTCTTCACATACTTCACCGCGGCGGCGCAGTAGGCGGGGCGGCGCATGCGGCCCTCGATCTTGAGGGAAACGACGCCCGCGTCCAATAGTTCCTTAACCCGTTCCCCCACGCTGAGGTCGGAGAGGGAGAGCGCATAGGCGGGCTCCTCATACCCCTCTCTGTCGATAGAATACAGCTTTCTGCACGGCTGTTTGCACCTGCCGCGGTTGCCGCTGTTGTTCCCCGCGAAGGAGCTCATGTAGCACTGCCCCGAATAGCAAGTGCAGAGCGCGCCCTGCACGAACGCCTCCGCTTCAATGACCTTTGAGATCCTTTTGATCTCGGAAATGGGGGTTTCCCGCGCGAGCACGACGCGTGAAAAGCCGTACTCCCTTGCGACTTCCGCCCCATAGACGTTGCTGCATCCGCCCTGCGTGGAGAGGTGCAGAACGATCTCGGGCCACTTCTCCTTGACGAGTTTCCCGAGAAAGATATCCTGTATCAAAATGGCGTCCGCGCCCCGCTCCCACGCTTCCCTCACCGAGGCGAAGAAATCGGCCGTTTCGCTGTCCTTCACGAGCGTATTGAGGGCGACGTACACCTTCGCCCCCAAGAGATGTGCAAGGCGGATGACGCGGGAGAGGGCGTCCCCGCCGAAATTTTCTGCTCCCTCGCGTGCGGAAAACTTCTTGAGGCCGAGATAGATCGCGTCCGCGCCCGCATTGAGCGCCGCATATGCCGTCTGTTCGTCCCCCGCAGGGGCTAAAATTTCTGCTTTCATCTTCCGATCGTCCGTTGAATGAGTTCCTGCGCCGCGTCGTAGCCCATGCTCTTGAGGCGATAGTTGCGCGCCGCGACTTCGATGAGAATGGCGAGATTCCGCCCGGGGGAAACGGGGATGGTAAGTTTGGGAGCCTTGATCCCCAAAATTTCCTCATAGCCGCCCTCGCCGCCGATGCGGTCGTACTCCTTGCCCTGCTTCCAGTGCTCGAGTTCCATCACGAGCTCGATCTCCTTCTCGCCGAGAACGGACCCCGAGCCGTACATGTTCTTGACGTTGATGATGCCGATGCCGCGCAGTTCCATAAAGTAGCGGATCCGCTCGGGCGCAGTGCCGATGAGTTTGTTTTCGATATTCTTGATGAGAACGGAGTCATCCGCGACGAGGCGATGTCCCCGCTTGATGAGTTCCATGGCCGTTTCGCTCTTGCCGACGCCGCTTTCGCCCGTCAGCATGATCCCCACGCCGAACACGTCCATGAGCACGCCGTGCATGGTGGTTTTGGGGGCGAGGAGCTTGGAAAGATAGTCATACAGCTGCGCCATGATGACCGTCGTCATCTTTCCCGTGCGGAACACGGGGGTGCCCGTCTTTCTTGCGAATTCCATCATCTCGGGGGGCACGGGGAGGTCGCGGGCGAACACCACACAGGGGATCTTTCCGCATTCAAAGAGCTTCCCCACCCGCTCCACCCTCTCCTCGGGTGAAAAGGAGCGCATGTATTCATGTTCCGTCTGCCCGATGAGCATGATGCGTTCGGAATCGAACATGCTGAAGAACCCCGCGAGCCTGAGCCCGGGGCGGTCCACGCTGATATTCGTAAACGACAGGATCCCCCGCCCGGCGTGCAGGACCTCAAGATTTAGGTCCGATGCAAATTTGTCGAGCATGACCGTTTCGTGCGGCAACCAAATCTCTTCCATATCTTAATCCCCCAATGCGTATTTCATAAGCGCTTCGGCGACGCCGTCCTCCTCGCAGGAGGCAACGACCGCCGCCCGTTCCTTTAGTTCCTTCTCCGCATTTTCAACGGCGAATTTCCCGCCCGCCGCCTCGAGCATGGGAAGGTCGTTGAGCTGGTCCCCGATGGCGGCGATCTCTTCACGCGGAATGCGGTAGTACGCTGAGAGAAATTCCACCGCCCCCGCCTTGTTCTGCCCCTTCGGCATGACCTCAACGAGGAAGGCCGAGGAGCAGGTGACGAAGAACTCCTCCCCGAGCGCCGCCTCCGTTTCCGCCTTGACCCTGTCCCGTTCGTTGGAGGCCACCATTGCCAAAACTTTGATGACGTTGACGGATTTTGCGGCCACCATGTCCGAGAGGTGGGGCTCGATTTTCCCTTTGACGCGGCAAATTTCCTCGTAGACGCGGAGATATTCATCCTCCATATTGGAATAGAAGTCCTCCCCCGTGTAGACATGGACATGGTACCCGCATTTTTCAAAATAGCGGATACATGTCAGGGCGTCCTCCTGCGAAAACCCGCCGCTTTTCAGGATCTCTCCCGTGCGGACGTCGGCGATCATCGCGCCCTGATAGGCAACGGCGAGCCCGTCATCGAGCCCGAGTTCTTTGAGCCGCGGCAGGATGGAAGTCATCATTCTTCCCGTGACGACGGCGAAGATCCCGCCCGCCCTTCTGTACGTTTCGATGGCCCTTCTGTTGGCTTCGGACACCGTGCCGTCGCCGCGGACGAGCGTCCCGTCAAAGTCCGATAAAAAAAGTTTGTATCTCATAGATTTTCAAAATAAGTTTTGATGCGGACCGCAAGCTCCTCGCCGATCCCCTCCGCCGTGCAGAGTTCCTCCGCGCTCGCGTGCATGATTTTGTCGATGGTTCCAAACTTCTCCATGAGGGCGAGCCGCTTCTTCTTGCCGACCCCTTCGATCTCCTCGAGCACGGAGGCGAGGTTGCGCTTCGAGTGAATGTTACGGAAGTAGGAAACGGCAAAGCGGTGGGCCTCGTCGCGGATGCGCTGGAGCATCTTTAAGCTATAGTCGTGCCTGTCGATTTTGACGCTCTCGCTACAGTGGAGGGTGAACACCTCTTCCTCCTGCTTGGCGAGGGCGACGAGGTCGATATCCCCGACGTTCATTTCGTCAAAAATTTCCTTGACGGCGGAGAGCTGTCCCTTGCCGCCGTCGATGACGATGAGCTGGGGACGGGGGAAGCGTTCCTCCTCGTCCGTGCCGAGCTTTGCCAGCCGCCGCCTTAGCACTTCCTGCAATGAGGCGAAGTCGTTCGCCCCCTCCACTGTCTTGATGCGGAAGCGGCGGTATTCGTACTTATCCGCCTCGCCGTCCGTAAAGACGACCATGCTGCCCACCTTGTCCACGCCCGAGATGTCCGAAATATCGTAGCACTCCATGCGCTTGGGATAGCGGCGGAGGGAGAGAACATTTTTGAGTTTTTCGCAGGCGCGGACGGTCATGTCGTCCCTGTGCTCGATGGAGGAAACGGACTTTTCGAGATAGTCCTTGGCGTTCGCCGCCGCCATGTCGAGCAGTTCCTTTCTGACGCCGAATTTGGGGTGAACGAGCTCGACGTTCCGCCCCGCTCTCTCCCGCAAAAAGGCCGCAAGCGCGCCCTCCTCCGCGATCTCCTCCGAAATGACCTCGTGCGGCGTTTCGTGGGCGGAATAGTATTGGGTGATAAAGCTCGTGAGGGCTTCCCCGCGCTCCCCTGCCCCTGCATCCGAGTGGAAAGTGCGGCTCCCCTGCATGATCCCCTTCCGCGTGACGAGGAGGGAAACGGCCGTGTAGAGCCCGTTCGTTTCGATCGCCCACACGTCCGCGTCCACGTCCTTGGGCATGGAAGTGATCCTGCGCTTTTTGAGGGCGGAGAGCATTTGGATCTTGTTGCGGTAGTCGAGGGCGAGTTCAAACTGCTCCTCTGCGGCAAACGCTTTCATCTTCTCCGTCAGAAGTTCCTCCGCCTCCTCATAGTTGCCCGCAAGGAAGGAGAGGACCTTCTCCACCCGTTCCGCATACTCCTCCCGCGTGCACAGATGCGCACAGGGGGCGGGGCAGCGGCCCAAGTGATAGTTGAGGCAGGGCTTTGCGGCTTTCTCCTTGACGGCGGTGGAACAGGTGCGGATGTTGTAAACCTTTGCGGCGATATCCACGATCTCCTTGCAGTTCACGCCGCCCATGAAGGGGCCGAAATACCTGCCGTCCTTTTTAATACGGCGGGTGACGGAGATATGCGGAAACTCCTCCCGCGTGTGCACTTTGATATAGGGATAGGTCTTGTCGTCCTTTAAGAGAATGTTGTACTTTGGCTTGTATTTCTTGATGAGGTTGTTTTCAAGTGCGAGTGCGTCTGCCTCGGTGGGCGCGACGATGTAGTAGAAGTCGGCAATGCTCTCCACCATGGCCTGGACCTTGACAGGTTTCTCCGAGGAATGGAAATATTGGCGGACGCGGTTTTTGAGAACTCGCGCCTTGCCGACATAGATGACGGCGCCGTCGCTGTCGAGCATGATATACACGCCCGGACAGTCGGGCAGGAGCTTGAGTTTTTCGCGCAAGATATTCTCAGCCATGATACCATTATATACAAACGCGCAAAATTTTTCAAGGATTTGCCGAAATTTTCTCACGTACCGCAGTGAATTTCAACGCCTTTGGCCTGTAGCGGCGTCATGCTGAGAACGGGAGCGGAACGAAGTCCATACCATGCTCGTGCGCTCATCCTGCCCCGCGCGCATTCTATTTGCGTCTAAGCGCGGCATGAGCGCATAGCGCGAAATAGCGTAGCGAAGGATCCCGTTAAACGCACGGCGGCCTGTAGCGGCGTCATGCTGAGAACGGGAGCGGAACGAAGTCCACGAAAGCCGAACCGAAGCATCTCGCCGAAAAGAGTACGGTCGCCCCGTGTGTGCGGCGTCATGCTGAGAACGGGAGCGGAACGAAGTCCACGAAAACCGAACCGAAGCATCTCGCCGCAAAGAGTACGGTCGCCCCGTGTGTGCGGCGTCATGCTGAGAACGGGAGCGGAACGAAGTCCACGAAAGCTGAACCGAAGCATCTCGCCGCACTATCATCACCGCCCCGCGAGATTCTTCGGGTTAAGTCGTCTGACATCGTAGTAAGTCCGTTTCTCAGAATGACGCGGGGGCTGCTCCCGTGCGTCACCCTGCCCCGCCGTTCCCAATTACGTCACCCTAAGCAACGTCGAAGGGTCACCGCAGCAAAATAAGGTGATGGTTCGACTGCGCTACTTCGCGCCAAGGACAGCGCTCGTGCCGCGCTTAGACACGAATAGAATGCGCGCGGGGCACCATGACGTATTCAGAACGCCTCCGTCTTCGCCCTCCCCCTCAATCGCCCAAAAATTCCACGCCCTTGAGAAGAATGTCATTGACGATCTCCCCCGAGGCCATGTAGAAGATGATCTTCCCGTGCCGTTCGCTCTTCACGAGCCCGACGTCCTTCAAAAACCTCAGCTGGTGCGAAACCGTCGTCTGGTTGATATTGAGCACCCTCGAAATATCGGTAACGCACATTTCCGAAATGGCAAGGGCCGATAAGATCCTCAGCCGCGTGCCGTCCGAAAAGATAGAGAAAAAACGCACGAGGGAGGAGAGGATCTCCCCGTCGGGAACGTAATCCTCCACGATATCCTTCGTACGTCTGTCCAGTAGCAATGTTTCTGCCATAAAAATACCTCCTTTTTATGACAGAATAACACTTGCAAACGCGCACATATGTGTAAGTTTTTTTGTCTTTTGTCGAACTCTGCCGAATTTATAGAATGGCCTTGGGCTCATAGCCCGCTTCGGTGACGGCGGCGAGTAAGACTTCGTTTTCGACCTCTCTCTCGAGCTCGACGACAGCCGTCTTGTTCTCGAGGCTGACCTCGGCGGACTTCACGCCGTCCACTTTTTCGAGCGCGTCCTTCACGTGCTTCACGCAGTGCTGGCACATCATGCCGTCCACAAGAATTGTCTTTTTCATAGTTGTATCTCCTTTTTGATTGATTTTTTGGGTTTGATGGGGAGGAACGGACTTCGTTGCAGGGGATTCTTCGCTACGCTCAGAATGAGCGGGGCCCAAGGG
Organism: uncultured Clostridia bacterium; assembly: GCA_947627125.1. GTDB lineage: Bacteria > Bacillota > Clostridia > Christensenellales > Borkfalkiaceae > Gallimonas. Next base: position 9,707 of record CANQUY010000028.1, on the reverse strand, counting down.
AGGAGCGGACTTCGTTGCAGGGGATTCTTCGCTGCGCTCAGAATGAGCGGAAACCGAAGGATCCCCTTTGCCCCCTCCATTGGGGGCCGCCTTGTTGCCCCCTCCTCTGGAGGGGGGTAGGGGGGTGGCCCTCCCAAACCGCACGAGCCGCAGGGCATTCGTCACGACAAAGAGGGAGGAAAGGCTCATCGCCGCAGAGCCGATCATGGGATTCAGCGACAGCCCCGCCCAAGCAAACACGCCCGCCGCGAGCGGAATGCCGATACAATTGTAGAAGAACGCCCAAAAGAGGTTCTGCTTGATGATCCGCATCGTCTTTTTGGAGAGGGCGAGCGCACGGGGAAGGGCCCGCAGATCCCCGCCGACGAGCACGGCGTCCGCACTCTCAATGGCCACGTCTGTGCCGTTCCCCATGGCGATGCCGACGTCCGCCTCTTTGAGCGCGGGGGCGTCGTTGATGCCGTCCCCCACCATCGCTGTATAGGAATTTTTGCGACTTATAGCGCGGTTTTCGGCCTTCGCCCGCTCCTTTCTCTCCCGCGCCGCCCTGATATAGGAGAGCTTATCCTCGGGCAGAAGTTCCGCACACACGCAGGCGTCATAGGGCGGAAACCCTGCCTCGCGGGCAATGTGCGAGGCAACGGCCGCGTTGTCCCCCGTCAGCATCACGGGGAGGCACCCCGCCTGCACAAGGCTCTCCACGGCCTCGCGGCTCCCCTCTTTCAGCGTGTCCGCAAGGGCGAAGAGGGCGAGGGGTTTTTTCTCGTCCGAGAGGAAGAGAACGGTCTTTCCCTCGGCGGAAAGTTTCTCAAAATTTGCAAGATATGCTTCAAATTTCACGCCGCGGGCCTGCATCATGCGCTCGTTGCCGAGGAAGTACGTCTTGCCGTTGACGGTGCCGACTGCGCCCTGCCCTGTGACGTAGGAAACGTCCTCGGCCTCCCCGCCGCTGCCGCAGAAGTCTGCAATGCACCGCGCGAGGGGGTGGTTCAGCTTACTCTCAATGGCATAGGCGATGGATTTGGGATTCGCCTCGGGGCAATACTCCTCAAACCACACCACTTTCGGCTTTCCCTCGGTGAGCGTGGCCGTCTTGTCGAGCCAAACCTCGTCCACCGTCGCCATTTTTTGGAGCGCCTCTGCATTTTTATAGAGAATGCCGAGCGACGCGCCCCTGCCTGTTGCCGCCATCACGGCCACGGGGGTCGCAAGTCCGAGGGCACAGGGGCAGGAAATGACGAGCACGGAAACGGCGTAGTTCATTGCGCTTGACAGTTCCCATGTGGAAAAATACCACGCGAGGAAAGTCACGACGGCGAGAGCAAGCACGCACGGCACAAAGACCGCGGCGACCTTATCGGCCAATTTCTGAATGGGAGCCTTGGATGCGCCCGCCTCGCGCACCATCTTGATAATGGACATCAACATGGTGTCTGCGCCCACTTTTTCTGCACATATCTTCAAAAAACCGTCCGTGACGATGCACGCGGAAACGGCCGCATCGCCCGAGGTGAGCTCCACGGGAAGGCTCTCCCCCGTGACGGCGGACTTATCGACAAAGGCATGCCCCCCGACCACCGTCCCATCCACGGCAATTGATTCACCTTGCTTCACAATGACAATATCTCCCTCCTCGACCTCGGAGAGCGGAACAGACAGAAATGCGCCGTCCCGTTCCACCGTGACGGTATCGGGCGCGAGGTAGCGGAGCTTCTCGATCTCCCGCCCCGTGCGCTTTTTCGAGCGGTCCTCGAGCCACTTGCCGAGGGTCACGAGGGTGACGATCATGGCCGCCGACTCGAAGTAGAGCTCGTGGCTTTCGGGGTGAAGGCAGGCGATCACGACGCTGTACACAAAGGAAACGCCCGCCCCGAGCGAAACGAGGGTGTCCATATTCGGCACCAATTTGAACGCCGCACGGACCCCGCTGACAAAAAATTTGTAATTTATGAGCAAAATTACGGCCGTGAGTCCGAGCTGAAAGCCGTGATTCAGCCATCCCGTCGGCGCGGGAAGCCCCACCATGTGCCCCATAGAGAGGTACATGACGGGGAGAAGCAGCACGAGCGAGAGGATAAAACGCACAAAAAGCGTCAATATCTCTCTCTTTTTTTCGGTCTGCTTGCCGTATTCCGAGATGCCGTAGCCAAGACGGACGACCGCGTTTTCGATCTCCCTCTCGTCGAGATTTTTCTCGTCAAACTCCACGTCCATGCACTCGCCCATGAGCGAAACCGAGCAATAAGTGACGTTTTTCAATTTTTTTACTGTCCGTTCGATTCCCGCCGCGCAGGCCGCGCAGCTCATTCCCGTGACAGAATATCTTTTTTTCATGAAAACCTCTTGAAGAGCGTGACGATCTCGTCGAGAACGTCCGTATCTCCCTCCATGACATGCTCCACGACACAGCCGTGCAGATGATTTTTTAAAATGACGGCCGAAAGGCTCTTGACGGACGCATCCACGGCGGCAAGCTGAACGAGGATGTCCTCGCAGTAGCGGTCCTCCTCCACCATGCGCTTGATGCCGTTCAACTGCCCCGCGAGACGGTTGAGGCGGGAATTGATTTTCCTCTTCTCCTCTTCCGAACGGATGGTCTTACGTTCCTGTGAATTGCAACAGCAATGATCTTCCATATTGTTCTCCATAATACCCCTATGGGGTATTTCAATCACAGTATATCATATGCAGTATGATCTGTCAAGGGAAAATTAAAAATTTAAAATGAAAAATTGTGGCGGAAAGTGATTTGGAATCGTTGCCCACGCCCTCCCGAGGGGCCCCGCCGCATTGTGTCCGTATACGCCCCGCGAGATTCTAACTTCGCGGCTGTGCCGCTCGTGCCGCGCTTAGAAACAAATAGAACGCGCGCGGGGCGGGCCAAGTCGTCGGACTTCGTTTTTGGTCCGTTTCTCAGAATGACACGGGGCGGAGAGCAAAGGGGCGGGTTACGAATGTAACCCGCCCCGTACAAGAATATTCAACTTATGCCGATTTTTTATAGACAAGGCGCGGCTTGGCGCCGTCCGTCACGCAGTCGCGCGTGATGATGACCTCCTCTACATCGTTCTCCGACGGAATGTCGAACATGACGTCGATCATCAAACTCTCAATGATCGTCCTCAGCCCCCTTGCGCCCGTCTTGAGGCGGATGGCCGTCGTCGCGATCTCGCGCACAGCCGCCTCCTCCACCGTCAATTTGACCCCGTCGAGCCCGACGAGCTTTTGGTACTGCTTGATGATGGCGTTCTTGGGCTTTGTGAGAATGCTGACGAGCGCGTCCTCGTCAAGCGCCTGCAAACTGACGACGATGGGAACACGGCCGACGAATTCGGGAATAAGCCCGAACTTGGTGAGGTCCTGCGGTTTGACGTCCTCGAGGAGGGTGTAGTCCACTTCATTCTCGGTGAGCTTGACCTTTCCGCCGAAGCCGAGGCCCGAATCGTCCATTCTTGCCGAAACGATCTTGTCGAGGCCAACAAAGGCGCCGCCGCAGATGAAGAGAATGTTCGTCGTGTCAATGTGCATGCAGTCCTGCTGGGGGTGCTTTCTGCCGCCCTGCGGGGGAACGTTGGCGACCGTGCTCTCGATGATCTTGAGAAGGGCCTGCTGGACGCCCTCGCCCGAAACGTCGCGGGTGATGGAAACGTTCTCCCCCTTCCGCGCGATCTTGTCGATCTCGTCGATATAGATGATGCCCCGCTGGGCCTTTTCGATATCGTAGTCGGCGTTCTGAATGAGCTTTAAGAGGATATTCTCGACGTCCTCGCCGACATAGCCCGCCTCGGTGAGGGTGGTGGCGTCCGCCGTTGCGAAGGGCACGTTCAGGATCTTTGCAAGGGTACGCGCGAGGAGCGTCTTTCCGCTTCCCGTGGGGCCCAAGAGGAGAATATTGCTCTTTTCGATCTCGACGTCATCCGACTTTGCGCCGTCCGCCATCGCATTGATGCGCTTATAGTGATTATACACCGCGACGGAGAGGACGCGCTTGGCCTTATCCTGCCCGATGATGTACTTATCGAGCTCATCCTTGATCTCGGAGGGTTTTTTGAGCTCCACCTTCTCAGTCGGCGCGGAGTAGGGAGCCTTTTCGATCATGTCCCTGCAAAGTTCCACGCATTCGTCGCAGATGAAGATCCCCTCGGGACCCGCGATGAGCTTTTTGACTTTGGACTTCTCCTTCCCGCAGAAGGAGCAGCGCTGTTCATATTTTGCCATTCTTTTCTCCGAATAAAATTTAACGCTTGAAATACACTCTGTCGATGAGGCCGTAGTGCATGGCCTCTTCGGCGGTGAGATAGTTATCCCTGTCGGTATCGCGTGCGACTTCCTCGTACGTCCTTCCCGTGTTTTCGGAGAGGATACGGGTCATCTTTTCCTTGATCCTTAAGATATGGTCGGCCTGTATCTTGATATCGCTCGCCTGTCCCTGCGTTCCGCCGAGGGGCTGGTGGATCATGATCTCGCTGTTGGGAAGGGCATACCGCTTCCCCTTCTGCCCCGCCGCAAGGAGGAATGCGCCCATCGACGCCGCAAGGCCGATGCAGATGGTGGAAACGTCGCACTTGATATAGTTCATGGTGTCGTAGATCGCCATGCCCGCCGAAACGGACCCGCCGGGGCTGTTGATATAGAGGGAGATATCCTTCCCGGGATCTCTGCCCTCGAGATAGATGAGCTGGGCGACGACGGTATTTGCAAGCGCGTCGTCGATCTCCCCCGAAAGAAAGACGATCCTGTCCTCGAGAAGACGGGAATAGAGGTCATAGCTGCGCTCGCCGCTCGACGTGCGCTCGACAACATAGGGAATGAGTACATTCTTCGTCATGATAATTTCTCCTTATTCCGCCTTGGGCTCCTCTGTGAAAAGGACCATTTCGTTGTTTGCGATCAAAAAGTCAAAGAGCTTGGTGATCCTAATGTCGTTCTCGATATACTCTCTCTGGCGGGAGTCGAGGGTCTTTTCATACTCCGCGGGCTCCTTGCCGACGGAGGCCGCCTGCTCGGCGATCTTTTGGGCGATCTCCTCTTCGCTCGCCGTAATGTTCTCATCCTTGAGAAGTTTTTCGATGATGAGCTGGTGCATGACCATCTTTTTCGCATCTTCCTCGAACTTCTTCTTGTACTCCTCGCGGGTCGTCCCGATATATTGATAGTAATCCTCGGGACGGATGCCCTGGTACATGATGTTCTGCTCCATGCGCTGAATGTCCATCTCCTCCTGCCTTTCGATGAGGACTTCGGGGATCTCGGCCGTCGCCGTCTTGGCGATCTCGGTCAGGATGGAATCCTCCGTTTCGTTGCGGGAGCGGTTTTCGGCGTTCTTTTCAAGACGCTCGCGGACCTTCGCGCTGTAGGCTTCGACGCTGTCGGAACCGAGTTTCTTTGCGAACTCTTCATCGAGGACGGGAAGCTCTTTCCCCGTGATCTTGTGGAGGGTCACGGTGAATACGGCGGGCTGGCCCTTGAGGGATTCCTCCTGATAGTCCTCGGGGAAGGTGACGCCGATATCCTTCACGTCGCCGATGTTCATGCCGACGACGCCCTCCTCGAACCCGGGAATGAAGCTGTGGGAGCCGAGGGTGAGGTCATACTTTTCGGCCGTGCCGCCGTCGAACGCGACGCCGTCCTTCTTGCCGACGAAGTCGATATTGACCGTGTCCCCCTCTTCTGCGGGGCGGTCGGTGGCCTCGACGTCCTTGGCGAGGCGCCTGCGGGTATTCTCGATATCTCTCTCCACGTCAGCGTCCGTAACAGTATACTCATACTTGGTGATTTTTATACCCTTGTACTGACCGATGGTGACTTCGGGCTTGACGGGGACGGTCGCGATGATGGAAACGTTGGTGTCCGAAAAGTCGTCGCCCAATGCAAGTTCGGGCTCGCCGACGGCGGTGAAGTTCTCCTTTTCCTTCTCGAGAATGGCGGAGTAGTGTTCATCATAGAGAATGTTGAGGGCTTCCTCATAGAAGAGCCCCTTGCCGTAGTACATTTCGAGCACGGCCTTGGGGGCCTTGCCCTTGCGGAAGCCGTTGACGCTGTACTTCTTTCTGTTCTGAAGATAGGCCTTTTGGTTGGCGTCCGCCCATTCCTCGGGGGTGAAGTTGATCTGTACCTTGACGGTGCTCTTTTCTGCGGGGGTGACTGTGTAATTCATATCATTTAAACTCCTGTCTGAATTTTTCTGATTGCTCACTTTCCATTTTAACATAAAGCACAACAAAAGAAAAGCGATTTTATTTACAATTTTGTTTTTTTGGGATATAATGGAAGGACAGAACTGCAGGGGGACGAAACATGCCTCAGGACGCCTTTACCCTCCGCCTCGTTGCGAAGGAACTCGACGGCGAGCTCCGCGGCGGGAAGATCAACCGCGTGAACCAGCCCGACAGAGAGGAACTTTCCCTTCTTATATACACGGGAAAACGCACGCTTAAACTCATTTTGAGCGCAAATGCCTCGGCCTGCGGGGCATATTTTTGCGAGGACGACAGGGAAAATCCCTCTGTTGCCCCTCCCTTTTGCATGCTCCTGCGAAAATACCTGCAGGGCGCGGACATCTTGGGGGTGAAAACGGCGGGATTCGAGCGCGTTCTTCTCTTCCGCCTCCTGTGCCACAGTGAATTCCAGACGGCGGAGCGCGTGCTCATCGCCGAGATCATGGGCAAGTATTCCAACCTCATTCTCACCGAAAACGGCGTCATTTTGGGTGCGCTCAAGACGACTTCACTCGACGAAAACACCAAGCGCATGATCTTTGCGGGAGCAAAATACACCTCTCCCCCGCCGCAGGACAAGACGGATCCCTCCGATCTTGCCGCCCTCCGCGAGCTCCTCCAAAACTGCACGGGGGATCGGGAGGACTTTCTCTTCCGCCATGTCCGCGGCCTTGCCCCCGTCACGGCGCAGATGATCGAAGCGGGCTACCGAGGGGGCGATTTCGCGCTATATGTGCATGATTTTATCTTTTCGGACGAAATTTCTCCCCGCATCATCGAGCGCGGCGGCGTCCCTATAGACTTCGTTGCAAGGGGGACGGAGGGCATTCCGTTTGCAACGCTCTCCGAGGCGCAGTCTGAATTCTACAGGCAGAAGCGGGCGGGGAAACGCTTCGACGGGCAGAAACATAAGCTCCTCTCCGTGCTTCAGACTGCCAAGAAGAAGCAGGAGAAACAGCTCCAACAGAACCTCGAAAAACAGCTCGAATGCGAGGACGCCGAGGAGAACAGGGTGAAGGGCGAGCTCATCACCGCCTATATCTACGCCCTCGCGCGGGGCATGAAGTCCTGCGAGCTCGAGAACTATTACACGGGAAAAACGGAGAAGATCTCTCTCGATCCCCGCCTCTCCCCCGCCGAAAACGCGCAGTTATATTACAAAAAATACAGAAAGCAGAGGCGGACCGTTGAGATCCTGCGCCCCCGCGAGAAGGAACTTAAAGAGGAAATTTTGTACCTTGAAAGCCTGCTGGCGCTCACCGAGAGCGCAAAGGAGGAGGCCGACCTCGTGAGCGTCGGGGAAGAAATGCTCGCCGTCGGGCTCCTCGCGCCGCCCAAGGAAAAAAAGAAAGCCGCGAAGCCGCAGATCCCCTTCCGCACATATGAATGCGGCGGCATGCGGATCTATGCGGGGCGGAATAACTTGCAAAATGACGCACTTATCCGCCAAAGTGCGCCCGACGACATATGGCTGCACGCGCAGAGGTATCATTCCTGCCACGTCGTCATCAAGACGGACGGAAAGAAAGTTTCAGACGAGGTTTTGGCCTTTGCGGCGGGCGTGTGCGCGCTCTACTCGGACGGCCGCGGCGAGAAGATCCCCATTGACTACTGCCCCCTCAAATATGTGAAAAAACCGCCCCATTCCAAGGCGGGATTTGTGATCTATTCCAACTTTCAAACAACTCTGGGCGACCCCGATCTCCCGCCCCGCGTCATTCTGAGAAACGGACGCTGAACGAAGTCATCAGAACTTGACCCGAAGAATCTCGCGGGGCAACCGTAAAGCATGCGGCGAGATGCTTCGGTTCTGCTCATCGGACTTCGTATGGCTAACATTCTCAGCATGACGCTGCTCCCGTCAATCGGCCCTGCCGCCCATTCCGAATCAGCCCCACAGTTTTTCCTTTTCCTCAATCACTCTTTCCACTTTCTCCAAATAGGTCGGAATGTCCTTGGGAGAGCCGCAGCGTTCAATGCGCCCCTCGCGCGGAAAGAGCTTCTTTGTGATGGCGTTTGCGCCGACGGCGAGGTTGTCCGCGATCTCCTCCATCACGTCCACGTTGTACACGCACGCCTTATTGGGCTTGGTCCAGCCAACGTTCTCATGCGCGCCCGCCATGTACTTCTGGCGGTAGAGATAGTAGGGCTCATACCCCGCCGCCGTCAATTTTTCGCGGGAATAGGCGATCATGTCGGAGAGGAGCGCGTCGGGCAAAACGGCCGTTTCTTCCTTGAGTTTTGCCCCTTTTTTTAGACATAAGGTGTGAATTGTGATATTTGCGGGGGAGAGCGAAATTGCCGTATCGACGCTGTTTTGGAACTCCTCGAGGCTCTCGCCCGTGAGGCCTGCAATGAGGTCGCAGTTGACGTCGAAGCCGTAGGGCGCGGCCATGGAAAATGCCGAAATGACGTCGGCGGCGGTGTGCTTTCTGCCGATGGCCTCGAGGGTCCGATCCGAAAAGCTCTGGGCGTTGATACAGATGCGAGTGACCCCGAAATCGCGGCATAACTGCAATTTTTTTGGGGTGAATGTGTCGGGACGGCCCGCCTCCACCGTGAACTCGCAGCCGTTTTCGCGCAGGGGAGCGAGCATTTTGAGGACGGTTTCGAGCTCCTCTTCCTCGAGCACAAAGGGGGTGCCGCCGCCGATATAGACGGAGCGCAAGTTCCCGATGAGCGGCTTCGCGGCGTCGAGCTCCCTCTTTAATGCCTCCAGATAGGCGGGCATATATTTTTTGGTCTGCGCAATGGGCGCGGTGATGAAGGAACAGTAGACGCACTTGGTGGGGCAGAACGGAAGGGAGATAAAGAGGTCCACATTCCCCTCCCTCTTTTCGTAAATGCCCCTCTGCCCGTCCAAAACGCGGCCGACAAGGGCGGTGTTCTCCTCGGATACGCAGAGTTTTTCAAAGAGAGGGCGAAACTCCCCTGTCTTTTCGATGGCCTGATAGGCGAGGCGGGTGGGACGGATTCCCGTCAGCGAGCCCCACGGGAGCTGTCTTTGAAAATGTTCCGAAAGGGTCTTATAGAGCGCGAGCTTCGCAAAACGCTTGATAAGGCTCTTTTTTTCGAGCGCAGAAGAAAACTCCTCTTCATCGGTGAAGGAAAATTTCTTCCCGTCAAAGAGGATGCTGTTTTGGAATGTTGTGCCGCTTTGAGTCGTTTCCTGCGAGATCTCGAGCGCGTCGGCGCCCTCGAAAAGACGAACGACGTCCATGAGCTCAGGCTCGAGCCACGGCTGAGAACATGCGATCATTTTTCCACCTGTATGTTACGTTTTTCGCGCTATATGTTGCATTTTTTGTCTGAGCGACGCGCCGACTGCTCATGCTGAAAGGTTGAACGCGCGGGGGCACGACCGACGCGCCGACCGCTCATGCTGAACGTACGTGAGCCCTGCGGCGTCATGCTGAGAAGGAAAGCACAACGCAGTCTATGAGAGCACTACCGAAGCATCTCGCCGCATTCTTTACGGACTTTCGCCGC